>JBDHHA010000143.1:0-16224 GCA_039589615.1 Gemmatimonadota bacterium | reverse complement strand
ACCCGGACGCTCAGGTGGTCGAGGTCTGGCGGCCGGAAGACGAGCGGCCGGAGATCGTGACTGACGTGCTGCGGTGGCGGGTGGGCGCGGAGGCTGAGGAGTTGGCGATCGAGCTGGGGGAGATCTTCAAGCTCCCGGGCTAGAAACGCGCTCCCCTTCCCAACCCGCACGGAATGCGCGCCTCGGGACCTAACGGTCCGCTTCGCCCAACCTCGACGCGAACATCTCCACAACGCCCACCGACGGGACCCGGGCCTACGTTGCCCACAACGACCTGACGACCTCAGATGAAAAACACTATCAAGAGAAGGGCCCTGCAGGACTTGACGGGAAAGGGGGCGGACCGATGCGCGGCGGCGGATTGGTGCGCCCCCGGCCGCAAGTCCGCAGGGCCCAAATGGCGTACAGGACTTGACGGAAAGCTGCGAGGGCGGGGCCCGAGCAGCGACCGCAAATCCGCAGGGCCCAAGAGGCCGCGCATAAATGCGCGGCCGAATGGGCCCTGCAGGACTTGAACCTGCGACCATTCGATTATGAGTCGAGTGCTCTAACCAACTGAGCTAAGGGCCCGTAAAAAAGGAATATGAAAGGGGCATCACCCCGCGGCAATCTCCTCACACAGGGCCAGGTGCGCCGAGATCATCGCATCGAGGGAAAAGCGCTCCTTCACCCGTATCCTGGCGGCGGCGCCGAACGTCTTTCGTAGCCCCTCGTCGCCAGCGATCCGCTCCATCGCGGCTCGGAGGGCTTCCGCGTCGTTGGGGGGCACCTGGATTCCCGTCACCCCATCCTCGTTCACCTCCCGCACGCCTGTGGGGAGCGAGGTGGACACGACGGGCTTACCGCACGCCATTGCTTCGGCCATGACGATCCCGAACATCTCCGCCGGCGTGTTGCTGGGCAGCACGAAGTAGTCGGCGGCCTGGTGATAGCGCGACAATTCGGCGTCGGAGATGCTGCCGACCAGCGCGACCTGCCGGCTCAACCCCAATGACGCAACCTGCTCCTCCAACGGGGCACGCATGGGACCATCACCCGCCACCACCATACAGAGCGACGTGCCCACCATCGCCCGGAGCATCACGTCCAATCCCTTGTAGGACACGAGGCGGCCCACGAAAAACCCCACCGGTCCGGCGGATAGCGAGTCGAACACTTTGGGTCGCTCCGCGTGGACCCCACAGGTGAACCGCGCCGTGTCCACTCCATAGGGAATCACCCGGGCCTTGGCCGCCGCCGCCTTTCCCAGATCCCGGCTCTGTTCCAGGTGTGACGCCGTCGCCACCACGACCGCTCGCGCCGTGGTCGCCACTCGGCGCGACAGGGGCCGGTAGAGAATCCGGGCTCTTCGTTGGCGCTGGATATCCGAATGATGAAAGACCACGACCCTACCCCGTCCGACCGTGGCGGCAGCCAGATCGGCCAGGGGGTGGGGCCGGTGCACATACAGCACGTCACATCTCCATCGTGCCGCGAGCAGGTACCGCGGGGCCACCGGCTGAGACCATAGAGTGCCGTACGTCGGGGCCCGGACGACCGTCACCCCGTTGCGACTGGTCACAGCGGGCTCCTTTGCCGCCTGTCCCTTCCAGCGCGACCCCTGGGCGCACACCACGCGGACGTCGTGTCCGGCGGCGGCACAACCCTCGGCGAGGGTGGCCACGACATGCTCCAAGCCGCCGGGATCCGGCGGGTAGAACTTGCTGAGGTGGAGGATCTTCAAGAGGCCTGCGGGAGGGGGTTCTCGATCCGACCGGCGGCGCTTTCCAATGCCGGCTGCACGATCTCCATGAGCAGGTTGAAATCCATCATGAGGGACCGGCGGCCCAGACGGCGTCGCAGATGCAACGTCCCAACCCATCCGAGTCCGTCGAACGGGCACGACAACTCCCACTCGTCGTGCTCCCGATCCTTCTTTCCCTCTTCGAAGGCGTCATCGACGAGACGCCACGCCAGCGTGGCCCTCCTCCGCTCGTGAGGAGGAGACACGGTGAGCAACACTTCGTCGAACTCCGACCCCTTGAACAGGATGGCCAGCGCCGAGAGGAGATCGGTCAACTTCTGGGCGCTTTCCAGTCGCTCGGCCGCACGCCGGAGCTGCACGTTCATGGCTATCGACCGGGGCTGTAGCACCCCGCGTTTGGCCAGCCGCCCCAGCTCGTTGATCTCGTGAAGCCGGAGAAACCGGACAATCAAGAGCACGGCGGCACCCACGACGATCAACACCACCGCGAACGAGCGCACGCTTGGATTGAGGAACAGCATCGCCAGCAAGGCGAACCCAGCACTGGCCGCGTAGATGATCCCAGCAACCTGCCGCGGCGAGTACCCGAACTGCTGCAGCCGGTGGTGGACGTGTGCTTCGTCCCGCTGGAAAATGGGTTGCCCTCGCACCATCCTACGCAGCAGGGTCAGGGTGGTGTCGAACACGGGAACGGCGAAAGCCACCAACGGCACGGCAATGGCAACCAGGGTGGGGCCTTTGGTGGAGCCCTCGACGGCGAGCCCCGCCAGGAGAAACCCAGCCACCATGCTTCCCGAGTCACCGAGAAACGCCCGGGCCGGCGGGAAGTTGAATGGAAGGAATCCCAAGAACGCCCCGGCCAGCGCCGCCGCCACCAAGCCTACGGCGGGATTTCCCAATGCCACGGACATGATGAACACGGCGGTGGCGCTGAAGAACGCCGAGCCGGCGGCCACCCCGTCTGCCCCGTCCAGCAAGTTGAATGCGTTCGTGATCCCCACGAGCCACAGCACGGTGAGCGCAAGTCCGAAGACGGGCCCCAGTGTCAGACTGCCAAGCGGAAACGACAGCAAGTCGACCCGCACCCCCAGGGCGATCACCGCGAGGGCGATTATGATCTGGGCGCCGAACTTGAACGCGGCGGGAACGGGGAAGATGTCGTCGATGGTGCCGAGGAGAAGGATGGCACCCGCGCCGAGCATGACGGGGCCAATCGAGCGCGTGGTGGCGAGGAGGGTCGAGCCGGTTGGGCCGAAGACGACACCCACCAATACCAGTGCAGCTCCTCCTCCGAGAGCGATGGCCCACCCGCCGACTCGCGGAACTGGGGGTTCCCGCGTGTTGTCCAGCGCACCCAACTTGGCCCCCAGCGCCATCAACATCGGCAAGGAGAGAGCCGACGAGATGGCCGCTACGGTAAAAATGAGGAGATAGGATCCCACGAGACGGCTTTCCCGAACCTTTCGCTCAGATCTTGTAAGAAGACTGCGTCGCAACACGCTGTTGTCAACACTTATTAGGTTCCTTTTAGGCCTCATTCGCCCCTGTGAGGACAATCACGGCGGAGCCACGCCTCATTCTTCATATCTACTTGCGCCGTTTTCCTGGCGACTGCACAGTAAATGAGATCGAGGATCAAACGGTGGTGACATGAGCACGATTGCCCTGGCGTTGCCTTTCCTGGCCGTCGCGGTGGCCCTGGCACGGGCTCGCTTGGTCTGGGGCGTTTTCGTGTTCTTCGTCTACCTGTCGGTCGAAGGAATGATCAAGCTCGCCGGGAACTATCACCCGGTAGTGCACATCGGCGTCGACATCGTGCTCTGGGGAATACTCGGGGCGTGGGTGGCAAAGGCGATCATTGCCCGACGAACCCGGGTTCTCAGGGTCCCTCTGCTCACCGTTCTCGTATTGCACGTGACCTGGGTTAGCCTGTTGGTGTTCAGCCCGTACACAGCGAGCATCTTTGTCGGGGTGGCATCTCTCAAGATCCACCTGTCCATGATCCCCCTCTACTTCCTCGGCTTTCTCCTGGCGTCCGACTCGGATGTGCCGCGGCAGTTCATCAGGTTCATGACCATCGTCTGGTGCACGGCGTTCGCCATCACTTTGCTGCAGTACTTGGGTGGGCCCGGAAGCTTGCTGGACTTCAGCGGACCTGCGCTGGCGCGGTTTTCCTATTTCCTCGAATGGCGTCCGTTTGGGACCACCGCACTCCCGGGTGGCGAGGCGGTCTTCGCCTTGATGGCACTGCCTTTTGCCTTCTACCTCATGCTCCGCGGCGACTACCGTCTACGCGACCCGTTGATCCTCACGACGGTGATCGGGAGTCTCGCCGTGTTCTTCATCTCGGGCGGCCGGCAGGTATTTCTGGGCTCCCTGATCATCATCATCGGGATGGTCGCGCTTCAGGTCATACGAGGACGCGGTCGCGCCATCTCCGGGGCCATCTTGGTGGCCACCCTGACGGCGACGACGTACATCGGTGTTCGCGAGTATCTGCTTCCGGCGGCCCAGGTGTCATTGGAGGACGCGACCGGCATTCCCGACATCTGGCGTGAGCGTAACCCCATCGACCGGTTTCAGAGCTTGCTCCAGCGGGATACGTACGTATCGGCGAGGAGAGGCGGATTCGCCGTGGTGTGGGATCGGATACGGTCCGCGCCGTTCGGTGTAGGCCTCGGAAGAACCGGTTCGGCCTCATCGGCCCTCGGCGGCAGCCTGACACAAGACCAGTTCAATGCGCAACTGCAGCGGCGGTTCAGTTTCCAGGACAACTTCTTCGCAGCCATGATCGTGGAAACAGGAATCCCGGGTGTGCTGTTCATGACGATCATTTTGATTGGACTCGGGATCCGTGCCGTGCGGTTATCGCGCCGCGCCCATACCGTGGAGGATAGTGCCTTCGGCTCACTGGTGGCCGGATACATGCTAGCCATGTTCGTTATGTGTTGGGGATCCCAACCACTTCTCGCCAATCCGACTATCGCCTTCTTCTGGTTCCTCGGCGGCATGGCGAGCCGCAGGCTTCAGGAAACGGAGGACACGACAACGGCCTCCCTCCCCGACACGCAGCAGAGCAGAGCCGCGGAATTTTGATGCCGCGCCCGCCCATCGCAGTTCTTTCCCCGGGCCACCCCAACGCGAAGGGGGGCGTAACCGATCACACCACCCGAATCGCGCAACGGTGGCGAGCCGATGGCCACCAGGTGCACATCCTGCCCCGCCTCGACCTTTCACCGATACAACTCGTCTCACAGATCCGCGACAGCGGCGTTCGAGCCCTCCTCATCCAATACGTCCCATTCCTCTACGGTCGCCGAGGGATCTCGTCCTTTCCCGAAGTCGTCGCTCGCGAAGCAGCATCCCATGACGTGCGCGTCACGACTTTCGTCCACGAGCCGTGGGTGCCGCTCACCCGTCCGTCGTGGCTCGTGCTGTCGCCGTTACAGCGACGCCAGCTCCGGCGACTGATCCGGCACTCACATGCCTGCGTCACCGCAGTACCGGCGTGGCAGGATCTGCTGGGCTCGGACGTGGAGCTCGTGTATGTGGGAAGCAACCTCGGTGCCCGTGACGCGGCGTCCAGCCCCGCGGCCGGGGCCCAAACCTCCCCGGTCGTGTTTTCGCCCTTTGCGGGAGGACTGAATTGGAAGTGGATCGCGGCGGCAGCGGAGGCCATCGATGCAACCCCGGGATTGACCATTTTGGGGGCGGACGCCGCAGCCGGCAGGCAACACCCCTCGACGCGCCCGTGGGTGCGGGATTCCTGGGAGTGGTTGGGCTTTCTCGAACCACCTGAGATTCTCACCGCTGTCGGCAGAGCGCGGGTGGTTCTCGCGCCGTTCATCGACGGTGCCACGGGCCGCCGTACCTCATTGCTGGCGTCCCTGAGCACAGGTGCCAAGGTGATTTCCGCTTCGGGCCCGCTGCTGGATCCGGTCTTTCGGGACAGTCCGGTGTCCCTCGCGTCGAGCGACGCGGAGTTCGTGCAGGCAGCCGTCGACTCGTGGTCGGCTGCCGATGACGCCGACAAGCGAAAACAACGGATCGCGTGGTTCGCCAGGCACTTCGACCCGGCCACACTCGACCAGCGACTTCTGGGCATCATGCTCGGCGAAGCCGCGCCAAGGGACAGTTAGGTGGCAGTGTCGCGTCCTGTGGCGATCATCGCGGCCAATGCGGTTCCTCGCCGCGGCGGCCAGGGAATGAACCTCTCCCAGATGGTAGATGGTCTGCGCCAGAGCTTCGATGTGTCGGTGTACGCCGCCGGGATGTTCGACACGGCTCCAACGACCGTCGTGCCGCCGTCAGGGCCGGCCATGTTCCTGGCACGGACGCGGGGGCTCCGCAGGCTGCAAAGCACCCTCACGTGGCTGAACGATCGTCACTTCGACGCGTTTGTCGCGCAAAAGCTGTCGCAGGTCCAGCAGACGATCACCCTGTTTCAGGGCGCCGCCGGCCAATGCCTCGAGAGCCTGCGGGTCGCTCGGAATAAGGGTGCCAAGACGGTGGTCGATGCGGTCAATCCGCACATCGACCTGTTCGTCGCCCGCCAACGGGAAGAGGGCGCGTTCTTCGGCATGCGACCCATCACCCACCCGAGGATCCACCGTCGCATACACCGGGAGTACCAAGAAGCCGATTTGATCCGGGTGATGTCCGATGTGTCGAAGCAGTCCTTTCTCGAGCGAGGCTTTGCCGCGGACCGCGTGGTCGTCGCGACGCCGCCGGTGGACTACCAGGTCGGCGCCCCAACCAAGTCCGACCGTGTCTTTCGGGTGGGTTACGCCGGACTGTTGGAGCCGCGAAAAGGGGTTCGCTATCTCATCGAGGCCTTCAACCTGCTCGATCGGGGAGACAGTGAGCTGGTCCTCTGGGGCGCGCCGGGTGCGAGAGCGGTCGACCGTTTCATCACCCAGGCGATGGCCCGCAACCCGAGGATTCTTCTGAAGGCCGAAGAGGTCGCCCGAGAATCGATCGCCGAGATCGGTTACGACCGCGTGTACGGAGATTGTTCGGTCGTGGTGCTGCCGTCACTGGCCGAAGGATTCGGCTACGTCGTGACGGAAGCGATGGCGTCCGGCGTTCCCGTCATCGTAACGGACGAGGTTGGTGCGGCAGACGTCGTCGTGAGCGGAGAGAATGGATTCATCGTTCCGCCGCGGGATGTGCCGGCCCTCGCCGACCGCCTCACCCACCTCGCGGACAACCCCACCACCGCGAGCCGGATGGGAGCTGCCGCCAGAGCGACCGCCTCCCAGTTGTCCGTCGCCGCGTTTCGCAATCAGTACGTGACCCGTCTCAGGGAGCTACTCGCATGCTGAGCGGCGAGTCGAGGATCGCGGCATGACGAGAACCCGCCGGATCCTGCACGGCCTGGCCGTCGGGTACACCAATCAGGTGCTGATGACCGTCGTGGGTTTGTGGCTCACGACGTTCCTGTTGACGCGCCTCGGCCAAACCGACTACGGCCTCTGGCTCATCGCGATGCAGATCTTGTCGTATCTGATGCTGATGGATTTCGGTGTAGTCGGGATCCTTCCCCGCGAAACGGCGTTTGCGACGGGCAGAGCAGCGGGTCAGGCGGACCAGGCGACGGACCTCCCCGACATCATCGGCCGCACCACGCGGATGGTGCTGTGGCAAATGCCGATTCTGGCGTTGGTCGCCGGCGTGGTGTGGATCGGCATCCCGTCGGACTGGGAGCCGTTGAGGCGCCCGCTCGGCATCGTGATGATCACTTTCGTGGTGTTCTTTCCATTTCGAATCTTGCAGGCGGTGCTGAACGGACTGCAGCAGCTCAGCTTCCTCTCCACGGTTTCAACCGTTCGCTGGGCCCTCGCGACGTCCGTCACCGTGGGCCTCGTGATCGCCGGGTTCGGCATCGATGCCCTCGCCATCGGCTGGGTGGTGGGACAGGTCGCCGCGGCAGCGCTGTGGTGGATCCGCCTGCGAACCCGTTATCGGTACGTGCTTCCCAAGCGACTTGACCGGAGCAGCCGTGCCCAACTCAAGGAGTGGCTCACCAAGGGCTTCTGGGTGAGCGTGGGACAGCTCGCCCAGGTGTTCCTGGCGGCGACCGACCTCATCATCATCGGCAGGGTTCTGGGCCCCGAGGCCGTCGTGCCGTATTTCTGCACGGCGAAACTCCTGACGGTTCTGAGGAACCAGCCGCAGTTGTTTGTAGAAACCGCCAGCCCGGCGCTCAGCGAGCTACGGGCCGGGGCACCCAAGGAGCACCTGTCGCGGGTCTGCACCGCCATCGCGCAGGCCATCCTCTTGATCAGCGGCTCGATCTTCTGCGTGGTGCTCGCCATCAACGAAGGGTTCGTGACGTGGTGGGTGGGATCCGACCAGTACGGCGGATTTGCGTTGACGGTGCTGCTCCTCGCCGGCATGGTCCTGCGGCACTGGAATACGACGGCGGCGTACACCGTGTATGCGTTCGGTCGCGACAGACGCCTCTCGCTGACAACGCTGTCCGACGGCATCATCACGATTATCGTGTCCGTGGTGCTCGTGTCGCGCATGGGCCCCATCGGGGCAGCCATCGGGACGATCGTCGGCGCGTGTCTCGTAAGCCTCCCGTCCAACCTGCACACGATGGCCCAGGAGACTGGAACCACCCTCTGGGGCCTGATTCGCCCGCTGGTGTCCCTGGGTTGGCGGTTCGCGCTCCTCGCCGCCGGCGCGACGGCCGTTGCGCTGACCTGGGCACCCTCGCGCTTCGGGATCTTGTTCGCCATCGGACTCGGGACGGTTATCATCTACGGGGCGCTGATGTGGCCCATCGCGTACCGCGACCCGCTGGGCACGTATGTGCGACCCGTGGTCGCGTCCGTTCGCCGCAGAGTCCCCGGGTTGCGGCGGGCGACGAGGTGATTGGATGACGATCCTACAGAGACTGGCCGGGCACGTGGCCCAATTCGTGGGGCGGGATTCGTGGATCATCCGGCGGCTCCGTCCCGCATACGAGATGGCCCTCGAGTGGGTCCATTTGGGCCGCGGCCTTCCCTGGCACATCAACGGCGTGCCCTGCCGGATCGATCCGCGGCAGCGGAACCGCATGGTGTCGCACTATGAATCCGACGTGGCGTCCTACCTGGCGGCCAACGTACGACCCGGCGCGGTGTGCCTCGATGTGGGCGCGAACGTCGGGGTGTACGTACTGCAGTTCGCCCATTGGGTCGGCCCCACCGGACGCGTCATTGCCTTCGAGCCCAACCCGGCGGCGCGATCGGCCCTCGACCGGCACGTGAAGCTGAACGGTCTCGAGAACGTGGTCTCCACCGTCCCGGCGGCGGTGGGGGAAAGCGCCGGGCGTGCCACGCTCTACGCCGCGTCGGCCGACGGGATGAGCCGACTCGACGCACCCAACGAGGCGCTCGAGCAAACCGTTCCCGTCGAGGTAGACGTGCTGACGTTGGATGAATACTGCCGCTCCGCCGACCTGCAGCCGGATTGTCTCCTGGTGGACATCGAAGGGTTCGAGGTGGCTGCACTTCGGGGTGGCCGGGACACGATCAGCCGTGGACGCGGCCACATGCAGATCGTCGTCGAGATGCACCCGGAACACTGGACCAGCGCGGGCACGACCCTGGATGACGCCACAGCTCTGCTCCGCGACCTCGGCCTCCGCGCCATCCCCCTCACCGGCCAGCAGGATCCCATGACAGAACACGGCATCGTGCGCATGGAGTGGACGTGACCAATCGTCGGGCGCTCGTCGGGACGGCGCCTCGCTAGATGCGCATCGCCATCGCCGGAGCCCACCATTCCGTGGTAGGAGGCGCAGAGGTCTACCAGCGACAAGTCATTCCCGAGTTGCTGGACCGTGGTCATCATGTCGCCCTCTTGCACGAGGTATCTCCGGCGCCTGACGCGCCGACCGTGACCGACGGTGCGGTGGATCTCTCCGTGTGGAACGTTGCCGAGCTGGGGCGAAGCGAGGCGCTGAGGCGATTGCAGGCGTGGAAGCCCGACGTGGCGTACGTGCACGGGCTTCGGGACCCGGAGCTGGAGGCGGCGCTCGTCTCGCAGTACTCCACAGCGCTCTTTGCCCACTCCTACTACGGAACCTGCGGTTCAGGCACGAAGCGTCACGCGTACCCGGGAATCCGAATGTGCACGCGCCGGTTCGGTGTCGCGTGTGCGCTGTATTACTACCCCCGACGGTGCGGAGGCTTGGGCCCCGGCGAGGCGGTTCGCACTTATCGGCTCCAACGCCGCCGCGAGCGCCTCTTGCGTCGCCACGGCGCCGTGCTGGTGGCGAGCACCCACATGCAGCAGGAATACCAGCGTCACGACCTTCCCGCCGGACGCATCCACCTGGCCCCACTCCCACCCATGGGCATACGTCCCGACCCCAACCCACCGGAAGTCCGTGAAGGCCGCGGCCGACTGGTGCTGGCCGGACGCCTGACGAGACTCAAGGGAGGCGACCATCTACTGCAGGCCATACGTCTCGCATCTCGGGATCTGCGTCGCGACTTGTCGCTGACGGTGATCGGGAGCGGTCCGGAGAGACAGCGGCTCGAGACCCTCGCTCAATCGTTGAACCTGTCGGCGGATTTTCCCGGTTGGGTCGGAATGGAGCGTCGCAACGACATCTTCCGTGGAGCCGACCTCTTGGCCGTTCCCAGCCTGTGGCCCGAGCCGTACGCCCGAGCCGTACGGGCTCGTCGGTCCCGAGGCTCAGTGTGTGGGACTCCCGGCGGTCGGCTATGGCGTCGGGGGGATCGTGGATTGGCTCATCCCAGGCGTGACCGGGGAACTTGCACCCGCCGACCCACCCACCGCCGCGGGGCTTGCCGCCGCTATCGTTCGTGCGCTAGGAGATTCCTCGACCCACGCCAGGCTGCGCCTCGGCGCCTGGCAGCAGGCCCAGAAACACCAGATGGCGACCCACGTGGACAAGGTGATCGCGATCTTTCGGTCGCTCACCGAATCGGAGAATCCCTCGCCGTGAGATTCCTGATGGTGTCGGATTTCAACGAAGATCCGAATTCCGGTTCCGCCGGCTCGATCTTGGCCATCGGGGATGCGCTTCAGCAGCTCGGCCACGGTGTCGACTACGAGTGGAAGGACCCACGCCCTCGCATTGTTCCGCATCCGCTGCTGTCGCAGCTCGTGGAACTACCGAGGCGCCAGCTCCGTCAAGCCCGCCGACGCCTCCAGTCGACGCGGTACGACGTGGTCATGGTGAGCCAACCCTACGCATACCGCATCTTCGAGCACCTGGCTCCCCAACATCCCAAGACCCTCTTCCTCAACGCATCTTCGAGCACCTGGCTCCCCAACATCCCAAGACCCTCTTCCTCAACCGCACCCATGGTTGGGAGGCGCGGGTGTACGATGCCTATCGCCGGTTCGAGTGGGACGGCCGTCGCAGTTTCCTTCAGCGTAAAGCATCTCATGCCGCCCAACGCGCGATCGGCCGTGTGTGTGCCCGCACCGCCAGGACCTGCCACGGCATGATCGCACCCTCTTCCCACTGTGCAGACTACATCGCTCGGCACTACACGCTCGATCCGATGAGGGTGGCGCACATCCCCTACGGTGTCAGCGACTCGCTGAGCCAACAGCCGCGTGCCCGCACCGATGGGGGCGATTCCCTGCGGTGTCTCTACGTCGGCAATTACCTTGCCCTCAAGGGGGCAGGCATCTTGGAGCGGATCCTGCCACCACTCGCCGACCGGCATCCGTCGCTGCACCTCACCTTGGTCATCGACGATGGAAGCGTGGAGACGGCCAGGACCCGGTTTGCCACTTTCGGCGACCGCTTGACGGTGTCCCCGTGGGTATCGCATGACAGGCTACCCGCCATCTATGCCGACCACGACGTGTTGCTGCATCCCTCACTGTTCGAGGGCTTCGGGAAGGCATGGATGGAAGCCATGGCGTGCGGAGTCTGCGTCGTGGGGTTCGCAGAAGGCGGCCTGCCCGATCTCGCGCATCACGACTACGACGCGCTGTTTTGCGAAACGGGTGACGCCGCTTCACTGAGCAGTCTCCTGGAGCGATGCGTGACCCAACCCGAGCTGCCGCGCAGGCTTGGCGAGAACGCACGGACCACGATCCCGGCGTACACGTGGGAACGCCACGCCAATGCAACGGTCAGATTCTGCGAGGAACTGCGGCGTGCACTGGTTTGATCGACCGGAGCTGGTTTCCCAGTTTCCTCTCCCGTACCGGTTGCTGGCACGGTATTGCCGCCTGGCGGTCAATCGGCGTACGGGCATCGTTCGGGGAGGTTCGTTCCTCCAGCGTACGATCATCCGACTCTCCAGCCTACTCCACCTCCAGCATGTCGCACGCGTGCAACTGGCGAACGCCACCGCCTGCCTCGATCTGCGAGACCCCAGAATCTGGCTCGTGGTGGACGAGGTCGAAGGGAACTCGTCAGACCACTCAGTCATGCGGATGTTTCTGTCCCCCGGCGATACGTTTGTCGACGCCGGTGCAAATCAGGGGGGCTTTTCGATCTTCGCATCGGGAGTCGTCGGCGCCCGGGGTCTCGTGGTGGCGGTGGAGCCGCAGCCGGGGTTTGCCGAACTGATCGAAAAATCCCTGCGGCACAACAACGCGAGCCCATGGCAAGTCCATGCGTTCGCGTGTGGTGACCTGGAGGGCGAGCAGAAGCTCTACATCCCCCGTTGGTTATCCGGCTCCGCCAGCGTGTTCTCCGGCTACGTCGCGGGCCGTGTGGCCGTGGTGACGGTCCCCATCAAGCCGCTGGATCGCGCGGTACGGTGGGAAGAATTCCCCGGTGGGATTTTTCTCAAGATCGACGTCGAGGGAAGCGAGCTCGATTTCGTGCGCGGTGCCCGCCGGATGATCGAAAAAAGACGACCGGTCATACTCTTCGAGATGAACCCGACAAGCGCTCGTGCGGCCGGTTGGGAGCCCGGTGAACTGCTCGTGGAAATCGGCAAGCTGGGATACGACCGCGCCTGTCCCGTGGATGAGTTTGGGGTCTGGCGCCCGTTGAGGGACATCGATCCCGAGACCCAACAAAACGTCGTAACACTTCCTGTGGATCGACCCGTCCCTGAGACCGTCGCATCATGAAGCCAACCGTCGCCTTCCTCGTGAATGGATCGGAGGGGAGCGCCATGGGCGACCGGGCCCGGGCGTTTGCCGACCGGCTCTGCGACCGATTCGACGTCCATACCGCGTACCGGGCCTCGAACCGCACCGCCGCCATCGTGGAGTTCGTGAGGTTCCTCTCCACCGTGCGACCGGCCCTGAGCTACGTGTTCGACATGTCGTACTCCGGGGTCGTGGCGGGCGCCTGGCATCGTGCGACGTCCGGGAACATTCTGGTCGTGGACACCGGTGATGTCATCGGCGCCCTGGCGAAGTCCGTGGGTAACCGTGGGCCCATGGGCTTGGCGCTGACGCGACTGCTCGAGAAGTTCGGCCTCAACGTGGCCGACATGATCGTCGTGCGGGGCACATACCATCGCGAGTTGCTTCGGCGCAGCGGGGTCCGATGCGAGGTCATTCAGGACGGCGTGGACCTGCAGATGTTCGCTCCGCAAAGTGGGACCTCGCTGCGAAAGCAACTGGACCTGGAGGACGCGATCACCGTCGGGATCGTCGGGTCGTCGGTGTGGAGCGAACGACTGGGCATGTGCTACGGGTGGGACCTGGTGGAACTGCTGCACCTCGTCGGCGACGAGCGGCTGCACGGCATCATGATCGGCGACGGCTCCGGCATCGAGCGGCTCCGTGAGCGCGCCGAGAAACTCGGGGTAGTCCACAGGCTCCACTTCCTCGGTCGCGTGCCCTTCGACAAGCTTCCCCGCCATTTGGCGGCCATCGACGTATGCCTCTCCACCCAGACCAACGATCTCGTCGGCGCGGTACGAACGACTGGAAAGCTGCCGCTCTACCTTGCGGCGGGTCGATTCGTCCTCGCCAGCCGGGTGGGCGAGGCGGCCCTTGTACTCGACGACGACATGCTGGTGGATTACGCGGGTGTGGTCGATCCGACGTATCCCCACAAGCTCGCCGCCCGAGTGACCCAGCTCCTCCAGACGCCACACACTCTGGAACAACGCACGCGCAGCCGGGAACTCGCGGCGCGGCACTTCGACTATGACATCCTTGCGGCACGAATGGGGACGGTTCTCGACAACGCCCTCGGCACGAAGACATCGGAGACGATATCTTGAGCGGAGACCAACACTGAGACCCATCTTGTCAGACAAAACGAAACGCCGGATTGCGTATGTGCTGCCTCAGGGCGAACTGGGAGGGGCCGAGATTGCGACGCTCCACGTGCTGGAGGCCCACGATCGGGAACGCTTCGATCTCTTCGCAATCCTCTTCAAACCCGGACCCATTACCGAGCGCCTCACCGACCTCGACGTCCCATGGACATGTGCTGCCGAGACGCCGCGGCTCCGCCGTGGTGCGGACCGCCGGCTCGCGCGCCGGTGGATCCAGACAACCCTCCGGGAACGCGACGTCCACCTGCAGCACAGCGTGATGGCTTGGACCCACTCGCTGGCAGGCCCCGCCGCGCGAGCCGCGGGCATTCCTGCAGTCTGGTCACGCCACACTCCCCCCAAATGGTCCAGCGTCATCGACTGGCATGCCGGGTTCACGAGGACACGGTGTGTCATCAACAATTCGACGTTCACATCGAATAAGCACCAGTCTTTCAACCTCCGCCGGTTTCCGTCGGCGGTCATCCATCCACCCGTCGGTGTCGGAGCAGATGGTGACGCCACGCGTTGGCGAAACGAGATCGGTGTGGACGACCAGACCATCCTGGCGGTGCTGCCCGGGCGTCTGCAGCGACCTAAGGGGCAGGACGTGGCCATCCGCGCCCTGGCCAAGGCCATTCCGAACGCGCCGGCGTTGCATTTGGTTCTCGTGGGCGAGGCCGCCTTTGGCCTCGACGCCAATTTCCCCGGCGAGCTTGCTCGCCTGGGAGCGGAGCTCACCGTTTCTCATCGAGTCCATGCGCTGGGGTTTCACCGGGACATGGATGCGGTGTACGCCGCGGGCGACATGATTCTCGTGCCCAGTACGCGCCCCGAGGGCTTTGGCCTCGTCGTGGCCGAGGGACTGGCGGCGGGCAAGCCTGTGATCGCCAGCGACATCGGAGCCATCCCGGAACTCATCCAGGACGGTGTCAACGGGATCCTCGTCCCACCGGATGATGCCGACGCTCTGGCAGGCGCGCTGGCTCGCGTGGCCGGCAACGCAGAGCTGCGGCTCCGCCTCGGCGAGGCGGCCCGGGCCACACGGGTCAACGCGCCCGCCGACACGGCACGGGAGCTGGAAGCGCTCTACGAGAGGATCTTGGAAACATGAGGATCGCCCTCGTCGTGCCCGAGGTCCGTCCCGACGGAGGACAAGACCGCTACGCCCTCGAGCTGGTCAACCGCTTGGCCGCTCGTCATGATGTGTCGCTGTTTGCGCAGAAGGGTGTCGGGGTCCAGCCGGCCGTGCACTTCACCCGGATCGCCGCACCCCGACGCCCGTCGTCGCTGCGCGATCTCGTATTCCGTCTCCGAGCCAAGAGCCGCATGCGAGGACAGGCGTGGGACATCGTCCACACCATTGGGGGATGCCTGCCCGGGGCCAACGTCATAACGGCCCAGTACTGCCACGCCGGCCACCTCATGTCGGAGAAGCGTTGGCCCTCGGAGCTGCACGGCCGAGTCGGAGCAGCCCTGAGACCCGGTTTGGCAAAGGTGGCCCAGCGTGACGAGCGCAAGGCGGCCGCGCATCCGGCACTCCGGGCCCTCATCGCCGTCTCCCGTCGAACCGCCAACGAGTGGCGCGACTGGTACCATCCCCGTGTTCGAATCGAGGCGGTCATTCCCAACGGAGTAGATGCCGAACGGTTTCGACCCGGTTCCCCGGAGCTGCAATCCCAACTCCGGGATCGGTTGGGGCTCCCCGCGGACGAGCCCATCCTGCTCACCGTCGGAGCACTGATTCGCAAGGGCATTGAGACCACCATGCGCGTGGTTGCCGACCTGCCGCAGCAGGCCCATCTGGTGGCGGTGGGCGACGGCCCTCACGAGCGGATCCAGGAGATTGCCGTGGCGCTGGGATTGGCCGGCCGGTTGCACCTGCGTCGCCCGACACCGGAGATCGAGCAGTATTTCCAGGCGTCGGACGCATTCCTCTTTCCCACCCGGTATGAGCCCTTTGGCATGGTGGTGGCGGAAGCCTGGGCATGCGGGATTCCCGTCATCACCAGCAGGGTCACCGGCGCCGTGGAGTGGGCGACGCCGGACCGCGACGCGTTGATCGTCAGGGACCCGACGGATGTAACGGCACTTGCCGAGGCCACGAGTCGGGTTCTCGGCGACGATGCCCTGGCCCAAACCCTTGGGGCGAACGGGCGGGAACTCGCACTAACCCTCACGTGGGAGCGGGTGGTTTCCGAAACGGAAGCCGTGTACCACAAGGTTGTCGAGGCCTGACATGCCGCGAGTCCTCATCGTCCCCGA
>JBDHHA010000142.1:0-18065 GCA_039589615.1 Gemmatimonadota bacterium | reverse complement strand
CACACCCGCCGTGTACGCCTGCAGGATGTAGCCGGTATCGTCCAGCAACCCCACGCCGGTCGCCTCAAGCCAGACGCGCGACGTCAGGACAGCCGAGGCATTGACGCGGTGAATGCTCCCGCGCGCCGCGCCGCCGAACATGTAGATGTCGCTGGCCGCAACCTTCGTGCTGCCGTCGACGTCGGGACCAGACATGATGTACCCACGCACGTCGGCGTAGTTGATGTCGATGCTGCCGTCGGCCAGCAGACGGAAGGCGGGGTGATTCCAGACCGGGTTCGCGCCCGTGGCGGGGAAGTCCAGATAGGTGGTCCACGTGCCGGGCTTCACGCCTTCAATATTGATCCCAGCCGTCTCCGCGTCGTTCTGGAGCTGGACGGTTCCGGTGTTGGCAATCAGCAGGTCCGTGCCATCGCTGGACTCAATGAGGATGCTGCCGGACATCACGCCCGTGAAGGAGGCGGTACCGTCGGCCCGTAGCTCCATCGCCGGGTGCTTCAGGATCGGGTCGGTGCCCGTAGCCGTGAAGTCAAGGTACGTAGTCCAGCCCGTCGGCAGGTCGCCGCTGAGCAGGATACCGTTCGTCTCCAGACCCTGCAACAGTCCCACGGTCTGCTTCCGCTGCTGCATCTGGGCAGTCTCGCGGCTAACTTGCGTCAGAGGCCGCGACACTACGCCAGCAGGCGTCGGATCAACCGGATCGACCCGAGGCTCCCCGAACTGCGCGCCGTAGAAACGTCTGCTCTCAGCCACTACTCAACCCTCAGCATGCTGTAGCCCATCAGTACGTACCCATTAATGACGGGGATATAGGCGCTGGCGTCCTTGAACCTGACGCGGAACCGGAAGCCTTGCGTCGCTGATTGCAGGAAGGACAAGGGGTACGATAGGATGCTCCCGCCGAGGCCGGTCACATCCGCTACCTCTACCCAACCCGCTTCGTCCACGTTTACCTCTACCCGGAGGTCGGAGCTGGCGTCCAGCGAGGCCTGTAGCTGCATGCGGTCAAGCTGCTTGCGTATCCCCGGCCCAACCTCGAAGAATGTCGGCGCCACTTCGGCGGTCATGGTAATGTTGGTGCCGCCGCTAGCATCGAACAGGACCCCGTCCTTGGCGCCGGTATCCATGTGGTACACGAATCCGTCGCCTGCTCCCGCGATGACCCACTCATCCCCGTTGGCGTCCTCGTACCGCGCGAGGTCGCGGATGGCGAAGGGGTAGACCCATGGGCCGACCCAGTTCTGCACCCGCGAGGACCAGCAGTAGATGCTTTTCACGTCGGAGTCCACCCCAGCCCTCCGGCCACTGACCCAGACCTCGCGCCGACCGCGATGATAGATCACCGCCGACTGGCCGAGGATGCTGCGGTTGAAGCCGTCGAACTCGGGCTCGACCTTGCGCCCGATGAACTGGATACCGGACTCGGAGATGAGGTACGGGCCGCGCTCAGCGAGGCCGACCAAGAAGTCCTCCATCTGTCGGAGGGCCTTGGCCCCGGCCACGCCATGCTGCGCGCTGATGCCCTTCGTCCCCTCGGCCAGCACGACGTCGTCGTTGCTGTAGCCGGTGAAGCGCGCCAGCGAGTCCCCGGTGGCGAACACCAGCGAGCCACCCACGACGCCCATGGCCACGATCTCCTCGCCGGTCAACGTGTCCACGATGGCACTGCCGCCCTGCGAAGCGTCACCGACGGTGAAGTCGGCAGCGTCGCCGATCACGGACCAGAAGGCGTGTTTCTTCTGGTTGATCTTGTTGGCGAACAGCCGCGTGTTGTAGGGCGCGAGCAGCGAAGCCGTCGGCACCGAGTTGGTCCCGTCGATCTCCGTCAGCGTCGTGCCGTCCCAGCTGTAGACGTTGCCGTTGCTGGCGGCTATGTAGAGTACCAGCGCGGCGCCCGCAGACGTGGAGCGGAACGGGGCGAAGGTTACGAAGGCGGTGGCGCCCGTGGGGAAGGTCGCAGGCGCAGCCACTTCCGTAAAGGCCCCGAACTCGGTGGTTTTGTGGTAGAGCTTGCCCCCAGCGATGGCGACGATTTCCTTGCCTGCCGGGGCGTCCCACTGGTACACACCGATGACATCAGCCCCGCCACCGATGGCCGTTTCGTGCATCTTCCGGCTGCCGCTGCGCTTGGCAATGGCCCGGTACGACGCAGCGATGCGGACGTTGGTGGCGTCCAGCAGTTCGTTCTTGTTGACTTCGTCGGCGGCGTCGGCGGTATTCAGTCCCCCGCTGAAGTCGCTTCGGTTGTCAAAGACCCTAGGCTTAGTAGGCATCCGGCGTCTCGCACTGTAGCGCGCTCTCGCCGGGGCTCAGCTGTAGGATACAGAGGACCCGGTCGAGCTTTTCGTTGGTCTTGTTCTGGCCTGTGGTCAGGACCTCAATCGCGGTCCGGTTCTCGTACGACACATCAGCCGCCTTGTCCACCCGCTGCGCCCACGCAAGCACGGAGCCACAGAGGGCCACCACGCCAACCGTCAGCATTACCCGCTTGAGCAGCACCCAGTCGAGACGGAGGCCGGACATTAGTTCACCGCTCCCCAATGGACCGCGTCATCCGACGTGGCCGGGGTCACCGCCCAGTTGCCATCACGCTCGATGCTGGCGAACATCCGGTGCGTGGCGCGGTCGGCTAGCTCCAGCAAGGTCGATGGGTCCTCCAACCCGCCCTTGCTCATGGCCAGCGCCGCAGCCTCGAAGATCAGCGCGGCCTCATGGCCCACGGGCCACGACATGCGCGTGGCGTCGTTGGTCAGGAGGTCGAAGCGCGTGGGGAGAAACGCGTACCGTATCTCCACGTCGTCGGTGGTGTTCAGCGGGAACAGCCACATCTCATCCCCGCGCACGTAGAAGCACGAGCTGGGACCACCATACTTCACCGTGGCGCCCTCGATGGTGATGAAACGCTCATCGGCAGGCAGGTACTGCGTGGCATTCCGGGTCACGGACTGTACGCGGTAGAACCGCTGGCTGAGGTCACCGCTGTCGGCGGCGATCTGGAGGTTGATATACCCCGGGCTGGTCAGCGTGGCAATGGTGTCCAGCTGAGAGGTAATCTTGCCTCGGAAGTTCAGCATGTCCGACCACTTCGAGTCGAACACCAGCCCGATCAAGAGATCGAGGTTGGCATCAACCCACAGCTTCCCACCCTCATCGTGGATGAGTTGTCGTACCTGCGTTCGGACAGCTGCCTTCGTCAGCGCGCTATTGATAGTCGGCACTGGTCAGGCTCCCCGGGATTACTCCCCGTCGTCGGCGCCGTCGGCCTTGTTCAGCAGGCCTTGGGCCACCTGTTGCGCAGTCGCAGCCTCAAGGGCCTGTTGGTACGTCGGGACGGCAGCCGCCGCCTGCACGGCACCAGCACCCGCGTCGCCGGGCAGCAACCCAGACTTCATCTGGGCTTCCATGATCCGTGACCGCGCCTTGTCGAACTCGTCCAGCTCGACGGTGTCGGGACGCTCCGCGCCGGGCTCGGGCCGGTAGAGGTCGCCCATGGCGGTGGACTGGATGTTCCCCTCGCGCTCCTTCAACTCCACGCGCGAGCGTAGGCGTTCGATCTCGGCCTGCTGCTCCTCGACGGTCTGTGTGTCAGCCGCGAGCTTGGCCTTCAGGTCCTTGACTTGCTTCTGCAGTTCTGCGTTGGTTGGCATTGTTCCTTGCCTCCTAGTAGTCGCCCGACTCCAGCTCCTCCGCTACCTCACGTTCGAGGCCGGACCAGTCGAGCCGTTTCGGGTCTGTGGTCTTGGGACCATACGGCCCCACGGTCGTGCCGCTCGCGGACTTCATGGCTTCCTCCACTAGGTCGGCAGCCTTCCGCTTGCGGTCCTCTACGACCTTCTGATTGTCTCGAACCGACTTGTCCAGTCGGTCTTTCCACGGGTATCGGGTGTTGTCCATCTTGGCCAGTGCGTCGAACACCAAGGGCCGCATGGCCTCGGGGTCCTTCGGCAACGAGGCGGCGTTGTGCATGTCCTCGCAGAACCACATCAGGATGTCGTGTGCGTCCTGCGGAGGGTACTTCCCCTCCTTCACCCACGACCACCGCTTGTCTGCTTGGGGCCATTTGCAACACAGCGCATACCGCCCCTCGTACTCTTGCGTAACGGGGTTGAAGTACGCGCAGTCTACCCACTTGATGAACAGCAAGGGGTCGAACGACTCCGCGAGTTCCGCGTTGATGCGGTCCTCAGTTAGTTGGTTGGGCTGGGGCTTACCACCCCGGACAGGTGCGCCGGAGGGGTCTACCAGCCCCACCTTACCCTTGATAAGACTCATTCTGCCTCCTCCTTCATCCCCCGTGCGTACGTGAGCCGGTGGGAGCGGAACCCGTAGGTCCCGCCCCACAACCGGCCACCGTGCGCCGGAGGCAAACGCACAGCTGTATGACTCAGGCGTCCTAGCTTACGCTTGGAACGTCGAGGTCAGACGGATCACGCTGGGAGCGGGGAAAACCCCACCCAGCTCGACTTCGCAGTTGGCCGCAGCCGCTCCACCGCTGTAGGGCACCGAGATGGTGTCCGAAGCAGCAAAACGCTGACGCCCGCGCGCGAAGTTGATCGCGGTCACCTGCAGCGTGTCGTCGCCCTCATCGGCAGTCACGACCAGCTCAAGGATTCTCGCGAATACGGTGTCCTTGTCAGACATTGTTGTCCCTTCCTAGGTTATGGTTCGCCGAGCCGACACTGAGGACGCCTAGGCGCCCCCAGCCGCCACACGAACCGTTAGGTGTTGCTAGAAGTCAGTCGCCATCTGTGAGGCGTACCCCACATATGCCGTCTCGTCCTCGTCCTCTTGATCGCGCGGTACGAAAATCCACTCCACCAACGCATACACGTTGGCGTTCGTGTCGATGGCCGCGCTGTCGTTGGTCAGCTCTACATACAACGAGTCGCCGGGGTTGAGCGTGCGCTCCTCCTCGGACGTCTCTGCTACCAACGTCGCCTCGTACCAGACGTTGGCCGCGACGAAAACCGTCTCGCCGTCCAACGCCGTTACGATGGCATCCTCAGCCGCTTCACTGGCGTCGTACGCCTTCACGCTGAGGGTCATCACGCCGTCTGCGTCGACCGGCACTGTGTCGACTAGGACGTGAATGCCGAGAATCCGAATGTTCGGCGATCCCACAGGACAACCGAAGCGCCCGGTCCCGACAACGTCTGCCGTGTTGGCGGTCCACTGACCGACTGCCAGTGGCGTGAAGCGCCGCGCGGAGACGATGTTCTGTCCGTATCCAAGCATGTTCTTCTCCTTGCCAAGAACGCAAGTGGCAGGGGCCTACGGTGGTAGGCCCCCACCTGTGAACCCGCCTTAGTAGATCGGCGAGTAGTTGGTGCTGTCCGTGATCCCAGAAATCACGCCCATCGCGGTCCGGTTCGTCAGTCCGTAGTTCCAGTAGGCTGCGAACACGCCTTCCCAAGCGTCTCGGTTGGAAGCGCGCTGCCAACGCGGAGCGTCCTGCAGGGAGCGCATACCGAAGTCGAGAAGGTCCACGAAGATCGTGCTGGGGGTGTGGATCGCATAGATGCGTCCACGCGGCGCCCACGGGTCGTTCCGCAGAACGGCTCCCGCCACGCCGACACCCGTGAATCCGCCCTTGAGCGTCATCTCGGGGGCCGAGAACCGACGCAGCCCGAGCAGGCTGTTCCCGTACGTCTGCCAGATACCCGGCGACGTGAACAGAAGCATCTCCCTCGCGTCCTGCGCGAAGTCGATACCAGCCCGCGACCGGATCGTGAGCAGGAGCTTCATCAGGATCGTCTCATCGACGGTCGTTGACGTGAGCTTCTGGGCGACCCAGCGGCTGTCATTGAGGTTCTCGAAGGTTGCGAACGCAGCTTCTACGTCCACAAACGACTTCCAGCCATGGGGCTCGGCACCGTACGAGGTATCCGAGGAGTCCGTAGCCGTCGGTACGGCGGTGACGATCTTGTCGCCCGCTGCACCTGTGCCAGCGCCGTCGAGGTCAGACGCCACCGTGATGGTCGCGTTGTCGCCCGAGAGGGTGATGGCGGTGATCTTGGCCTTACCAAGCACGGCGTCAGACGCCGAGCTGTCCAACAGGGCGATGGTGTCGCCCACTTCGAGCCAGAGGTTACCCGGCCCAGAGCTTGCGATTCCGTACGGAGAGCTGACGACCCAGACGGTGTCTGAGGTCTTGCTCACGACAAGGGCGCGGACGCCCATGCTGTCGCCGTAGAGAATCCGGGTCTGCTCCAACCCCCACTGATCCATGACGTCCTCAGTGAGCTTCTTCGCGCTGGAGATGTACGCACCCTTGCCGGTCTGCGAGGCGGCGTCAGCCAGCCCGTCGACCTGCACGGTGAAGTACGTTCTCGCGATGCCCAGACGGCCCTTCCGCTCCTTCGCGGTCGCTGATTCGGGTAGGAACCCAGAAGCGGACGCTACGAAGCCGGGGCGCCGACCGAGCTTGGTCACGAAGAACAGGTCCTCGCCAGTGTACTTGACGCGGTCCGGCCCGCCACGCTTGGCAGCGGCCAGTCCCGGCGTCATCAGCGGAAAGACCTTCTTCCGCACCGGCAAGAACACAGGCTTGAGAACGGCATTCAGGTCCTGTAGGTCCTGATACTCAGCCATTGGTTCTTCCTGTTGAGGTTGTGGTTCGCTCGTTAGCTAGCAGCACGTCGACTGACGGGGGCCGTGGCCGTGTCCGTCGGTAGGGGGCTGCCTCCTGCTCCGGCGCTTCCGGGGGCCTCTGGCGTCCGTGCCTTTCGGGGGACGTGGGGCGGCTGTGCGCCCTTGGCCGTGACCGGGTTCCCGAGCCTACATGTAATATAATGAGTGAGGGCTCACTTGTCAAGGCCGCGCTAGCCTTGACATCCGGGGTCTGGAGTGTTATATTAGAGTGATGGCCGGAGGATGTCACAAGGATGCACAGTGGCCCTCACATAGACATCGCGCACAACACGGTAACGCGGGTCCGCGCATGGAGTTACAGCACCGGGTCCCGTAGAGAGATAAAGAGAGATACTACTACTTCTTCCTGAGAGGCTCCACATGCGATCCAAACGCTTTACCCTCACACTCTCGGATGCGAGATTCGTGCGCTGGCAGAAAGCCGCCCGGTCCCGTGATCTGTCGGTGGCTGAATGGCTCCGGCAGGCCGGGGACAAGCAGGCCGAACTCGACCGCTACCATGCCTTCCAGCGCCAGAAGCAGGGCCGGGAGGTAACGGCGATCAAGGGCGTGTGGCCGTCTGGAGTCCCCAAGCTCATGCCTTGCCCCGAGCCCAGCTGCGTGAACCATGGCAATCCCCACCAGTTCGACCCGGCCATTGGCCACGGCTGGTCGCCGGAGAAGGTCAAGGCCTATGCGGAGGAGTGGGCCGCGCGGGAGGTAGCATGACGCCGCCTTGGATAAGCCCCCTGCCCCCGATCCGTTGCCCGGACTGCGGACGCGAGCTAGCCCCGTGGGTCCGTGGCTGTATGCGCTGCATCGCTGACATTCTCAGGAGGTACGCATGAAACCCACCGACTACCTCTAGGGCGTTAGGGACGGGAAATTCCATTTTTGCTTCTGCGCGGACGGGTGCTGTCATACGCCACGACGTTGGGGGGAGCAAAGGTGGCACGGTTCTTGCGCCCCCGCGCCCGCGCGCGCGCGCGCCCGCCCGCGCCCGCGTTGCAAGGGCCGTGCCACCCACGCGCCCGCGCCCGTGCCCGCGCCCGCCTGCGCCTGCGCCCGTGACGCGCACGCGCGCGGGGGGCGACCCGAACAAACACCGAACATCCCCGCGTGTGGTGGTGGATCGCGCGCGCATGCGTGGGGGGCACCGAAGATTTCCCGAAGGTGTCACCAAAAGAGGACACCCGGCCCCGTAACCGCAAGCGCCACCACAAGTTAGCACACTGTCCTCAGAAGTGGACACAATCGTCCCCAAAAGTGGACACACGTAAACCGTTGCGCCGCAACGGCTTCCGGCCCCTGCGTCCACAAAACCGGACACCACCGTCCCCGCACGGGGACAGTGAGTGACCGCTCACACTCGCAAAAACCCGAACAGGCACCGAAGAAACGCCCGAAGGCACCCGAAAACGCCCGAAGAAACACCGAATGGCACGGTCCGTGCGACGGTGACCCGGCGAACCGGCCCCGGCGGCGGGGCCACTCACACGGAGCGACCGCAACCCGAACAACCGAGGGCGACCCATGGCAAACCCGTACGCTGGGGCCGCCAATCTCCACCGCGACGGTGTAGCCGACGCCAAGGCGTCCACCGCTGGCAAGCGCAAGCTCGCGCACGTCCAGTGGGTGAACCGAGGCCGACGCAACCGGAGGCTGGAGAGTCTGCACCGCAAGCGCCTTGCGAGGCTGGAGCGTGACGCCAAGCGGGCCGCGGCTCAGACACTCAAGCGCCTGATCGCCCACTACACGGGTGCGCCCGTGAAGCGCGAACCGGAGCGGGGACCGGAGTTTGGCCGGACTCCAAGGTTGCACGTCGCCGGGTGCGCGACGTGCCAGAGGGGCAGACCGTGCAGTGAAGCGCAGTACAAGTGGGGCGCGAGGGCCACCGCATAGGGTGGCCCTTGCGGGGCGGGGTGCGCACCGTTACCTTGATCGGGGCGGGTGCGATTGGAGGACGGAGTTAGGGCGGGCCGCTGCCCGCGAGAGGGGGTGACGCTAGATGCCCGAGAGTCAGGACTACGCCAGCATGACGAAGGCCGAGCTGATGGCCGAATTGGAGCTGGCAAAGCGGGGGCAGGCCCCGACGCTCACCTGCAAGGTGAGTGCCAAGGGGGCTGTCTCGGTGTACGGTCTGGGGAGGTTCCCCGTGACCCTGTACGCCCAGCAGTGGGAGAGGCTGATCCCGTACACGCCGGAGATCGTAGGCTTCATCGAAGCCAACGCGGCGAGCCTCAGCCGGAAGTAGTAGGGTAGGCGGGGCCTGTGGGCCTGAGAACCCATAGGCTCACTTGGGGCTGTGGGCAGCAAGGTGAGAACGGCGAATAGACGCCTCGAATCGGCCCACCCGTGGGCGACTGCGCGGTGGGTACTCACCCCAAGGCCCGTGAGGCCCCGGAGGGGCGGGGCAGGAGGATCGCGTGGCCAACGTAGGCCATGGGCCGAGCGCGCCACCAACGTACTCCTGCCCCCGGACCTGATAGGGAGGCGTGAGACTATGCACCCACACATCAGGGTAAAGTGGGACTGGGTACGGCGGCTGAAGGTCAGGAGGGGCTGTAAGAATTGCGGCCCCTTCAGGCCGGGACTAGCAGCCCGACGATGGGCACCTGAACAGCTACACCTACACCACAGGTGCCCGAGGCATAAGGTGGATAAGGTGTCGGAGATCGTGAAGCGGAGATCATGGGCCGCTTTGCGGCGCGAGGTACGGAAGTGCGATGTGCTGTGTGGACCTTGTCACCGTGCTAAGCACGGGGGAGGGAGGCTATGGTGAAGTGGAAGAAGTGGAACGGTGTAGATATGTCGCACAGGGCGACTCCGTGGGCCGAGGAGTTGTTGGCTGATGACGGGTTGCCCCGTGGGGCACACTACATCATGTCAGGAGACACGATGGTGGTGCTGCTAAAGCACGGGGAGCATAGCGTCGTGTACCACACCAAGGTCGTGGCCTCCTACCACCCCATCCTAGACGAGGAGGGATAGGGATGGACTACGTGCCGCTGATGAAGCGGCCCACGGAGACAGCCTTAGTGCTGGGCAGGGAAGGCGCGAGAGTGGCGCGGTACTTCCGGCGCAGGGGACAGATACAAGCGGAGTTCCGCATTGCCTTCCGCAGGCTGGGGTATGAGGTCTATGAGCATACCGATAAGTGGATGGTATGCGTGGGTATGGACCACGTACTCAAGATCGGTGGCCCGGTAGAGGCCGAGTGGGCCGGTTACCGAGAGGCCCTACGGCGCGGGTGGGTGAGGTACTTCGCCAAGACCCTGCGGCTGGACGAGGGCCTAGTCTTGCAGGAGCGGGTGCTGACCGCGAACGACACCATAGTCACGGATGTCGCGGGGCAGCAGTGGAGGGAGGCTATGCCGATGCGGGAGTCCGAGATGTGGGAGACGATTGCCGGGGAGGTATACGACCTCGGGCTCACTAACTGCGGGGTGCGTATCTATCCCGACGGCAGCACGGAGTGGGTGGCTCTTGACTTCCCCATCTACCGCTGGCGCACATACTGGGGAGCGGGGAACGCGGGGGCAGCATGGGAGGCGTCCATGGCCTCCACGCCCCAATGGGGCGGCAACTGGCGTGTACTCTAGTCGGGGGACAGTGTTATGAGGAGCCTGACGAAGATCAAGCGGCGTCTGGCAACAAGGGGCCGCTATCACCGCGAGCGGGTACGTCGCTTCCGTGCCCGTGTGCGTAAGGCCCGGCGGGCTACTAATGGTCCGGGGCCGCGTTTCTGGGAGCGTGGGGCCTAGGCCCCGAGGAGCAGGAGATGGCAGACCGTAACACGCCGCAGTTTACGCTGCGGGAAGTCGCGGCGGCTGTCTGCAACTTCGTGGCGCTGGCCGTGAAGTTTGGTGCCATCGAGGCAGGCAGCGAACCGCACCGCAACCTCAGCAAGTTCGTCATGGCGTTCCAGAAGCACGGTGACATGGTGGACGGGCCGGGGGATTGCGGGGATCACATCGGCTACGGGAACAGGTGTCTGGAGCTTGTGGGCGCTGGTGACCCGTTCGCCCTGCTGGACTGGGATGCGGAAGTGCTGGACGACGACGAAAACTTCAACTAGCGCCGTCGGGGGCGCGGGGGTTCGACTCCCACCGTGCCCATTGGCTACACCAAGGGGGAAGGGATGGAGGTACGGATCATGCGCTGTACCTGCAAGCACGAGTATCAGGATAAGAGGTATGGCGAAGGGAAGCGAGTGCATAACCTCGCCGTGAAGGCAGAGGCGTGGCGCTGCACGGTTTGCGGGGCGAAGAACGGCACGACGCGGAGGTAGCCATGGGGGGCTGGCAGAACGAATACATGCATGCGTACGTGTACCGCGTGGAGAATAGTCAGGGGTGCGGGCCTTATAGTGGCAAGTCACCCCTTGACACCACCGCGAGTGCGCGGCAGCCGGTGGACTGGACGCTGTGGAACATTGCGGGGGGCAAGGGGAGCGGTAGGCCATACCGCTTCGCCTTCCGCAATATCCGTCAGGTCCGGTTATGGTTCTCGGAGCCCGAGGTAAAGACGCTGGCACAGGCCGAGTTTGTAGTGGTGAAGTACCGAGTGCCTAGGTATGCACTCTACGTAGGGAACAAGCAGGTATTGTTTGATTTGGAGGAGGCGAAGGTAGTACGGACCCTAACGTGGGAGGAGGCCTGCTCATGAGTAAGCAGAGCCTAGAGGCCCAAGAGTTCGAGCAGCGCAAGGGGGAGAGGTTGCTGCGAGAGGCGAGGGCCGAGCGGCAGATCGGGGAGCTGAAGCGGGTGTTTGGTGACCCGCAAGGGGACGCGGTCCCCACGCCGGGTGAGGAGTGCCCGACGTGCTTCGCGTACGACATCCGACGACGAGGTCATGACTGTACGTGCCCCGTTTGTACTGCGCTCTTTAGCCCTTGGGGCACAGCCGACGATGACGCGTAGCATACGCTGGGCCTTGGCCATCGCCGTGCTGTGGGTAGCAAGGGTGGTGGCACTGGCGCTGGCTGGTGATGCCGTGGTGGAGTGAGGGAGCCGCCCTGCACGACATCGCGGCCTTGACGGATGCGCGGTGCGCGTTTAGATTCGTAATGCGCGCCGGAACGTGCGCGCCGGAACCGCGAGTCAGAGACATAGGAGAAACCCACGCCGCACAGGGCAACTGTGGCCTTCATGCCCGTGGGCGCTGGCAAGCACGTAGGGTGCGGGGCGTGCTTGCCTCCCAACGAAAGGGGGAAGGTATGGCAGCACCGAAGAAGAAGAAGGCACCCAAGCAGAAGCCGTTGTCGACGGACCTCTGGTTGTTCCAGTTCGACACGGGTGAGGTCTACGTAGGCACAGACTTGGGCAGGGTACTCATTGGGTACGACAACGGCGGGGACTGCATAAGCGTCTGTTCCGATGTCATGCAGGCGCTCACAAAGGTGAGGACGCATCCGGCGGGAACCATCGTGCGTATCCCGTTGGGCGAGCCGGAAGTGTTCAACGCCGAGGCGCTGGCCAACAAGCTGCGTCGTCCCAAGGCGTAGCGGGAAGGGGGAACGGTGATACTGTATGGCTTGAGGAGCCCGACCAGCGAGCCAGAGAACTACGTCTGGTTCAATCGGTCTGGGTGCTGGGACGATGATGGTCCGAACATGCAACACACCTTCGACTCGGTGGCGCAGCTCTTGCAGACAGTGGCAAGGGAGAGCGCCATCGTGGACGACCACGACCAGATCGTCACGCTGGGCAATCCACCCGAGATGACCCTGCGAGTAGGGCGGGTACTCGGATGATGTGGGACCTTGCTACGCTCCGTGCTATGAATGAGCAAGCGGAGCAAGACTGGCACAAGCAGGTAGAGCAGCTGGCCCGTGCCTTGCTAACAGCCGCCAATGAGGACGGAGGCGGGACAATGGACCGGCAAGGCCAGCCGTTCGCCGGAGAGGGTGGGTTCTTGGTAGGTGGGGCAGCGAAGGACCTTGGCCTCCCTGCCGATTCACTCACGCTAGAGGCAGTGGTTGGGTGGTTGAGGAGCGGAGCCTTTGAGGAAGGCAGGCTCCATGGTCACTACTTCGGGGTGTGGTATGATGAGGAGCAGGGGGCGTGGTGGCTGGATGTGGTGGATATGTACCCGATGCTGTCGCAGGCGATAGACATCGGGATACAGCGGGGAGAGCGAGCAGTGTGGGACGTAGCGCAGGGCTGTGCCGTGCCCTGCGTGGATGAGGAAAACGGCATCTGGGGGATGTAACAATGGAGGAACGCATCACGCTGGAGCTGTCTCCCGAGGAGGCAGCGGCGATCCATGGGGTCTACATGATCCACATGGTCGAGATGTACCCAGCGCCAGAGCCCTTCGACGGGTACATGAGGGCGAACACGCCCAAGTGGGCGATCCACAAGACCCACGCGGGTCCGTGGCAGACGGGTCTGGCGCACAAGCTGGCTGCACTGGAGGCTGCCATTGAGGGAGCAGGCATCAGTGGAGATGAGGAGGCTGAGCTGTATCGGGAGTACAAGGGGGAGATTGAGGACGGGCACGAGCTACCAGATGTAGAGTAGCGCCGTGCGCTGGCGCAACTTCGTCTGGTGGTGGGTGGGGCTGGCCGTCTGGCTAGGGCTAGTCGGCGCAGTAACGGCAGTGCTATGGTAAAGAAACGCCGCAAGGTAGCGGCGCTGGGCGTAGGCCCACTGGAGCCACAGCTCTGCAAGGAATGTGGTAAGCGTTGGGAGATGGTACCCGACGACCTACAACTGAAGTGGTGCGCGTGGTGTGTGCAGAGTAAGGTAGCCACGCCGGAGGGGTTGAAGAAGATGAAGCTATTGGCGGATAAGCAGCGAGGGGGGAAGCTGGCATGACGGCAGACTGGACGCTGGAGTTGCTGGTTATCGTTATCGCGGCGATACTGCTAGTGCTAGCTGTAGACACGGACAGGACCATCGACAGGTTAGAGGTACGTGTCGACAGCATTGTCATGGCGCATGAGCAGGAGACAGAGGCGGCGGACCGGGATGCCGTGGTGGTACGGGCAGCCCTAGAGTTCGGTGTGCCTGCCCATCTGGCACTGGCCGTGAGCCACACGGAGAACTGGGGCGGGGATAGCGTGGCGGTGAGCCGTAAGGGTGCGGTGGGTATAATGCAGGTAATGCCCCGTGCCCACGTGAGTACGACCGTGGCCTTGTGCGGTGCGCCGGAGAGGTTGGTGGAGCTAGAGTGCAACGCAAGGGTGGGCGTCTACATCCTGCGGTCGTACCGTAACCAATACGGTGACTGGCCCACCGCCCTACGTAGGTACGTGGGTGTGGTGCGCAACCATAGCGTGGGCAATGCCTACGTGCAGGCAGTGAGTGAGAAGCTAGGAGGAGGGCACAACCTGTGGTAACGCCAAGCTGGAAACGCAGGACTAACCAAGGGGGTAAGGTGATGTTGGACAACAAGACACGCTGGATGCTGGACGTCATCGACACGTTCCTTGCCGAGGGCGACAGCGCATCGCGCGACCTGTGGGATGTACTCACAGCGTTGCGAGGCCCGGACGATCCGAACCCCTATGGGTCGGACTATGCCGGGCTGGGACGCAAGGTACGTACGACGCGCGTACGTGCGGCTGCCTTTCCGAAGGTAGCAGAGAAGGCAATGGCCACGCAGGAGGGCAGGGTATTCCACGGGGCCTACTTCGAGATCGAGGCCGATGTCAAGCACGTCAACAACTGGCACTGTCAGCTACACCTTGACAAGGCCGAGGCAGTGCTGGGTCTGAAACTCTATGACAGCACCGGCACGGAGCTGCTGTAACATGGTTGGGTGGCGCAAGCTGGCAGGTATCACGCTGGTCGTGCTACTCGCCTTCGTACTGACGTTGCTAGGTAAGTTCAGCGCAGACTGGGCGAACCTCGGCACTGCCGCCGTGATTGCGTTGGCCGGTGGCAATGCAGCTGAGCATCTCGCCAACGCATGGAGAGCGACAAGTGCGAGAGAAGAATGAGCGGGTATTCCCCGCGACGAACAGCGACGCGTCGCTGGGCGTTAGCGACAACGGTGACCCGAAGTACCGTCGTTGCTATGTCAAGATCGGTGCGTCAAAACCGGGCGCAGTAGAGCCCTACGGACTGGCCCCCGGTGACTTGGCGCGCCCGATAGCTCACCTGACGCTGTCGCCCAAGCAGGTCGCGGCGCTGCGGGACAAGCTGAACGAGCTGTTAGCGAAGTGGGAACGGCCAGCGGATACTGGTCACTACTACGACACGAGCAGCCGACCCGATGATGAAGCTGGCGGCATCTGATGTGGAAGCAGATCATACCGTGGGCTGTCATCTTTGTAGTCGCTGGCGGTGGCTACAAGATGTGGGAACGCGAGATGAAGGCAAGGGGCCGGGCTGAGCTGGAGCTGGAGCAACACGCCGAGAAGCTGGCGGTGGCTGACTCGCTCCACGCAGCCGACTCGGTGGCACTGGCCGGGATGAGGCAGACGCTGGCTGAGCTACACGAAGCGAGGCTGGCCGATGCCGAGGCGTATCGGGCCTTGCCGCTGCCCGACGTGGACACGGTACTGGTAACACTGCCCCCCGAGCTACGGGGGCCAGTGGCAGCAGTCATGGACTCGTTGCAGAGCAAGGAAGCCGCATGTTCGGTGGCCTTGACAAGCTGCGAGGCGGAGGCGGATTCGCTAGCCGAGGCCCTTGCCTTGTCGGAAGGGATGTTGGCGAGGGAGCGCATATCCCACCGAGATAGTCGGGAGGCGCTGGTCACGGCAGTGAACCTCAGCAACAAGCGGTGGCACGTGGGCGTGACCTTTGGCTACGGAGTCACCTACAACCTATACGCAGCGTGGAATGAGGAGAGGGAGGCACGCAACCGTTGGGCATCTGGCCCGACGGTAGCGATTGGATTCACACTTACGTTCTAGGAGGGAGCAACATGGGGGAGAATAACCAAACACCGTTGCCGCTGTTCGACGCGGAGACGATCCACCCATTGGCGGCGGGGCTCATGGGCGCGGGGCTCATCGCTGCCTTGGCGGCAGTGGATAACAATCCCCTCTCTGCCATGCTGACAAGCATGGAGGCAGAGAGCAGGTGCGAGCAGCTCAGGGTACTGCTTGCCCGGCTGGAGAAAGAGGACCCCGATGCCTGCGGGATCGTGGGCGAGCGGCTGGCTATCACAGTCAATGCCGCGTGGAACTGGGCGGCGGAGGCGTATGATGAGCTAGACGCCATCGGGGAAGATGCGCCAACCGGGCAGGACCTGCTGAACAGGATGGGCGAGGACGAAGGAGCGTCGGAGATCATCAGAGCAGCACTCGACATTGGTGAGGGAACGGAGCAGGTCGAGTAAGCCTTGACAAGCGAGCCGATGGGTGTTAGATTGTAGGTAGACGGGACCCGTCGGCTACCGAGGCCAAACCTGACGACCATAGACCTCGCGCGTAGCGGGGTCCCGTTCCTGCCCGAACAGGAGGAGCAATGACTGACACAAGGGGATTCACTCCCGAGGAGGCGCTGGTTTTGTTGGCGGCTATCAAGCTGGTGGCCTGCATCAAGCTTGCCGATGAGGAGGGGCCTGATGCTACTACCATCAGTACGGGACCGCATGGGGTTGGCTGCATTGTCGGGCTTGGGTTGAAGGAAGCCATCGAGGACCTGTCGTTCGCCGTAACCCTCTGCAAGAGGGACGAGACGCTCCTGACCAGCCTCATACATCGGCTGTCTGAGTACACGATGCCGCTGCTGACTGCCACCGAGCGCGACCACGTCAGGACGAAGCTGGCCGAGATCAGGGCGATCCATACTGAGCTTGGTGATGAGTTGCCCGAGGGCCTCGTCTAATGTCGTGGCTTTTGTTAGCGGCCTTGCTGCTACCGCAAGGCCCGACGACACTGGCTGACACGATGGCATACTATACCCAGTGCTATGCGGAGCAGATGCTGTTGACTGGGGTATACGAGATCGTGCCGGAGTTCACGACGGCTGATACTGGTACATGGGTAGCCCAAGCATGGGCAGAGGGGAAAGAGGAAGAGTATCCGGGCGGGCCTAAAGCCATCGGTCGCATCGAGTATGTGCTGCCAGCCTTGGCCAACGAGCCGGACTGGTACCGGCGGGCCACGGTGATACATGAGCTGTTCCACTTACTGACGTGGCCGCTGGGTCTACTGGCTGAGGAAGCCGATCCGGTAATGGGAGGCCGCATCTTCGAGGCTACAGCAGGACTCGTGGAATACTGGGCGATATGGGGGCTGATATGCTCGCTCTAAGGGAGCTAGCTATCGCCATGATCCGCCAAGCGTTGCACGACGCGGCGAAGTGGGACTACTGGCCCACTAGCCAATCGCCGCAGGCCCTACGCCGGGCCGCTGCCGTGCGGGCTGAGTCAATCAGCGCGGGGTCGTGGCTGTGTAGCGAGGCAGCCGCCCCGTTCTTTGATCTGATAGGGCTCGACCAGCAGGCGGTGATGGATCGGATTGAGGAAGTGGGAGTCAAGCTAGTCGCTGACTCCGTGGACGAGGCACTGCGAGGGAGGGATTAGATGAGCTGGAAGGATGGGCAGGGTCCGGGCAAGGGGCCGGAGCGCCGACCTAGTGCTGTGAGCGACGCGGAGTATGCGCACCACTATGCCCGCACCTTCAGCCATGACTGTGACCCGGACTGTCCCTACTGCAAGGGGGAACGGCCCTCGGTAGAGGGTGACGCGCGAGAAGGCTACACGGAGAAGGAGGCAGGACATGACGGAGACGGTAGCGTGGCAGGTGACAGCTGAGGCATTCGCCAAGCCATGGTCGAAGCGGACACCGCGCGAGAAGCGTATGACTGACCGGGGTCTGTGCTTTGCGATGACTAACCTAGGGCACTGGTTGTATAACCGGCTGAGTGACGGGGGATACTGGTGGCCCGTAGCCAACGGGGAGGGAGGCTATGGTGAATATGACGACTACCGCGCCACGTACGCGGGGTTCATGGCAGCAATGACGCAGGCTGAGCGAGAGGAGGTCTATCCCTTATGAGGTCACTACCGTTAGCCGAGTTGCTGGCCGACCTCGACATGCACATCTTGTTCTTCGGGTCGATTGGGTTGCTGGTGTTGCTGGTTAGCTGTGGCTCACCAACCGAGCCAGCTGAGAGGGCGTGGGAATGCGAGCAGATGTTCGTGCTTGACTCCCTCTTTGCCCATCCAGACACAGTCTGGACGAACACCATCAACCGATGCACCCGGTAGCTGTGGTAGTGCTAGCCCTCGGGTTGGTTGGATGTACCGAGCTGGCAAGTCCGACGCGTTGGTACATGGGGTGTTACGATACTACGGCAGTGCTGGTAACGCACGAACGGATGGAGGATGCCTACTGTCATATTCCGGGCTTCCCCATTCCAATCTGCACCGTGGGTGACACGGTGGACTTGGTACGATTAGACATGACGCGCCCGGAGTGCGCGTTCGCTGCTCCTAACGAATGGAGCCAGTGGAAAGGATGGCCATGA
>JBDHHA010000141.1:0-10577 GCA_039589615.1 Gemmatimonadota bacterium | reverse complement strand
GACGCCCACCGCGGTCATATACGCGGCAAGCTGGAACCCACATGCGTGGGAATAGGGCCACTGGACCACCCCCACAGCCAGGAGAACGCCGAGAGCAATCCGGGACCACGTCCCAAGGCGCGCTTTCTCCGGCGACTTCTTTGTAGTGGACAGCTGAGCCGAGGGTCTCGATGCACCCGGTTTGGAGGCTTGGACTGACGGCCGAGAAGGCCTCCGGGCAGGTTTCGCGGAGGGCCGGGATTGGGTGGCCTGGCTCTCGGACGGGTCCCCGAAATAGAGATCCTCGAGGAGGCCGTCGACGACCGCTGCGTACTTGTGGAGATTCGGATCCCGGGGCGGACCCTTTGCTGAACTCATGACCTGCTCCAGTCGCGCGACATGCTCAAGGTAGACCCTTCAATGTCAGCGATCGACAGACACCGTACCGTGAGTGGAGTCACATTGGATTGTCGCTACCCCTTCACAACGCCGATGGGCTCGAGCCGTGCCACTTTTCGGGCCAACCCCATTTGGTGCACCACCTCGACCACCCGGTCCACGTCTTTGTACGCGTGGGGGGCTTCCTCCGCCAGCTCGCTGTTGGAGCGACAGCGAACCACGATCCCCTGTTTGCCGAGTTCCCTGCGCACCTCGTGTCCCTCCTGCACCCGCTTGGCAGCCCGCCGGCTCATGCGCCGCCCCGCGCCGTGACACGTGCTACCGAAGCTCTGGGTCATGGCTCCGCCTGCACCTGCAAGGACGAAGGACGCGGTCCCCATGCTCCCCGGAATGAAGACGGGCTGCCCCACCTCTCGGTACATCGCCGGTGTCTCGGGATGCTCGGCGGGAAACGCCCGGGTGGCTCCCTTACGGTGCACGCACAACGATTCTCCGCCGTACTCCTCGACCTTGGCGATGTTGTGCGCCACGTCGTACACCAACCGCAGATGCCCGGCGTCGCCCAGCATGTGGGTGAACACCTTGCGCACGGCATGCGTGATGACCTGGCGGTTCGACCACGCAAAATTCGCCGCCGCACACATGGCGCCGAAATACGATTGTCCTTCGGGGGAATCGAACGGGGCGCAGGCAAGCTCCCGATCCGGCAATTGGATCCCGTACTTGGACATGACCCGGTCCATGTCCCGCACGTAGTCCGTGCACACCTGGTGGCCCAAGCCCCGTGAGCCCGTGTGAATGAGCACGGTGACGCTGCCGGGCGCCAAGCCGAGCACCTCCGAGGCCCGCGCGTCGAACACCTCGCCCACCGTCTGGACCTCCACGAAATGATTCCCCGAGCCGAGGGTGCCGAGCTGCCGGCAGCCGCGTTGACGGGCGCGCTCGGAAACCCTCCCGGGATCGGCCCGGGGGAGGCTCCCTTCGGCCTCCGTCGCCACGATATCTTCGGGAAGAGCCAGCTCGCGCTCGACGAGATACTTGCAGCCGTCGACGAACACGCGGTCGAGCTCATCATCTGTGAGGTGCAGTTCCCCGCCCTTGCCCGTGCCGGACGGAACGGCCCGACTCAAGTCGTGGACCAGTTGCTCGACCCTGCCCCCGAGATCAACGACGGTCAACGCCGATGCCAGGAGGCGAACGCCGCAGTTGATGTCGTATCCCACGCCGCCCGGCGAGATCACGCCGTCGGACGTGCGGAACGCCGCGACGCCACCGACGGGAAAGCCATAGCCCTGGTGCACGTCGGGCATCGCGTACGCGCATTGGCTGATCCCCGGCAGGGTCGCGACGTTGGCGAGCTGCTCCACCGAACGGTCCCGTTGGATCTGGGTCCACAGCTCCTCATCGGCGAAGATGCGCGCCGGAACCCTCATGTCCGGGCGGGCCGAAGCGGGGACTTCGTAGACGAAAGGCTCGGGCCGTGTCACCGGGTACGCCATGTCACCACTCATACGTCGAGCACCACCTCTGCGACTAGTCCGCAGTCTTCCTCCCGCACCGAGAGGCGGTGATGCGTGACCGCCTTGACGAGGCTCGGTGCGTCGGCCACCGAAGCGCCCCGGGCCATGGCCGTGACCTTTGTGTCGCCGGCGATTTTCACGTCGACCTCTACCGCGACCCACCGTTCGGTCTCAGCATAGAAGACCAACTCGTTGAGCCAATCGACGAGGAGGGCCTCTCGGTCCGTCGCGCGGACGACCAGGGAACGCCATGGGCCCTCGGCGGAAAGCGCCTGGCCACGAAGCATCAACTCCGCGAGAGCCCTGGTTGCCTCCGCGAGAACGTCAGCGAACGTGGGGGCCAGAATCCGAAGGCCCAGCTCTGACGTGTGATCGAAGAATTCGTGTGATGATGCAGACACGGTCGCGCGCTCGCGGAAGGGGACCCCTCTTGGGAATGCTAACAGACTCTGAAGCGGCGTACTAGCTGCTTGCTCGTGGGACCCGCGACGGTACTGGCAGACCTCGACCTTCCGGCCTACGTTAGCGATTCCCTCCAGAGAGTCATTAGGGTATGCCAATTCTCCTCGATCGTCTCAGAACCGTACTCGGCGGGGATTACAATCTCGAGCAGGAGTTCGGCAAGACCACGTGGGCCACCACCTACCTCGCCACCGATCGCAGTAACCGCAGAGTGGAGATCAAGGTGCTGCATCCCGAGGTGGCGACGAGACTCGACAGCGACCTGTTTCTCGAGGGTATGTCGCAAGCCAGCAAGCTGAGACATGCACACCTGACCCCGCCCCTCCATGCCGGTGTCGCAGACGGCCTGCCGTATTACGTAGTCCCCCACATCATCGGAGTCACCGTCCGCGACAAGCTCGACGTGCACGGGCCCGCTCCGCTCCGGGAAATCAACCGGATATTGGGACACGTCGCCCAAGGACTGGCCCACATGCACGAGCGCGGCATCCCTCACCTCACCATCACACCGGACCACGTCCTGCTCCAGGCTCGCGAGGCCAAGTTGATGGATGCCGGTGTCGGTCATGCCATCCGTGGCGCGATCGACGGGATGCCGGAATTGGGCACGGCATACCTGGCGCCTGAGTGTGCGTCGGGGACGTCGACCGGAGATCACAGCAGTGACATCTACCAGGTTGGCGTGCTCGGTTACGAGCTGTTGACGGGGCGCACGCCGCCCGCGCCCGGAATGGCCCGCGGCCAGCTTGATACCGCAGTGCCTCATACCCCCACAGACCCCACCGACCAGCGAGCGGACACCCCCCCTGCCCTCTCACAACTGATCACAAAGTGCTTGGCCGGCAAACCCGCCGATCGCTGGCAGAGCATGGCCGATGTCGCATCCGCGCTTGGCGTGTCTTCGGATCACGCGCCCGAGACCACCGACGCGATCGAGGCCGTCGGGCCGTACCACATCCGTGGCGTGTTGGGCAAGGGCGGCATGGGGATGATCTATCTGGCCGAGCAAGCCGAACCGGTCAAGCGACAGGTGGCGCTCAAGGTAATCAAGCTGGGCATGGACACGAAGGAGGTGCTCGCCCGCTTCCACGCCGAGCGCCAGGCACTGGCGGTGATGGACCATCCGCACATCGCGAAGATGTTCGACGGTGGCACGACTCGGACCGGTCGACCCTACTTCGTCATGGAACTGGTTTCCGGTATTCCCATCACCGAATACTGCGATACCGAAAAGCTGTCCACACGGAAACGGTTGGAGCTGTTCATCCCGGTGTGTGAGGCGGTGCAGCACGCGCATCAAAAGGGGATTATCCATCGAGATCTCAAGCCTTCGAACGTCCTCGTCACCGTGCAGGACGGCCGGCCGGTTCCCAAGGTCATCGACTTCGGGCTCGCGAAGGCACTGGGATACCAACTCACCGACCGGACATTGGAAACCCACAAAGACCAGGTCCTTGGTACGCCGGCGTACATGAGTCCCGAGCAGACAGGGGTCAGCGGGTTGGATGTGGACACGCGCACCGACGTGTATTCGCTGGGCGTGATGCTGTACGAGGTGCTGGCCGGCGCGTTGCCCGTCGACCCGGAGGCCCTGGCGTCCACCGCTTCCGACGTGCGGCACGCCATCAGGCATTCGGATCCGCCGAAACCGAGTTCTCGCGTTCAAGGTTTGGGGACATCCCGACACGGGATCGCAGCACGTCGTAGCACGGATCCGGCGACCCTCCACCGGCAGCTCAGTGGCGACCTGGACTGGATCACCATGGCGGCCATCGAGAAGGACCGCACCCGGCGCTACGAGACCGTCAGCGGTCTGACCCGCGACCTGCAACGCCACCTGCTGCACGAACCGGTGCAGGCCCGCCCGCCCAGTGCGGCCTATAGGGTCGGCAAGTTCGCTCGGCGTCACAAGGCGGGGGTGGCGACCGCCCTGGTGGCCGTGGTGGGCCTCGTCGCAGGCCTCGCGGCGACCACGACGTTGTGGCTCCGCGCCACCCGTGCGGAGCGCGTCGCCACCACCGAGGCCGAGACGGCCCGGCAAGTGTCGGACTTTCTGGAGGGGTTGTTTGTCGTTTCGGATCCCCGCGAAGCCCTGGGGGATTCCATCACCGCCCGCGAGCTGCTCGACCGAGGCGCCGAGAACATCCTCGAGGACCTCGAGGATCAACCCCTGGTCCAGGCCCGGCTCATGACGACGATGGGCCTGGTCTATACCAACCTCGGCTTGTACAACCAGGCAGAGCCCATGCTAGACCGCGCCTTGGATATCCGACAAACCCTCCAGGGGGATGAGCATCCAGGTGTATATCAGGTTCTGCGCCACCTCGGAAATCTCTACCGACGGCAAGGCAGATACGGGGAAGCTGCACCCGTCTTCCAACAGATCCTGGCTAGTTGGAATCCTCGACAGGACGGAAACGAGGCTGAGCTCGCGCAGATGCAGCACGACCTGGGAACTCTTTACGTCAGATTGGGAAAGTTGACTGAAGCCGAGGAACTCCTTCAACAGGCAGTAGCGATTCGTGAACGTATCTTTGGGCCGAACGACGAGTCCGTTGGCCAAAGTGTCAACAATCTCGCCGTCGCATATAATCGGGCAGGACGCTACGCCGACGCGGAGCGCTCGTTGCGGCGCTCACTGACCATTCACGCGGAGATCCTGAGCCCCGACCATCCCAACATGGCACGCATATGGAATAATCTCGGCACCATATATGAGGAGCTGGGGAGATTCGCTGAAGCGGAATCCTCCTATGAGCGTATGTTGACCATCAGGGAAAAGGTCTTGTCACCCAATCATCCAGATCTGGCCACTGGGCTCTACAATCTCGGCAGCCTTCTCAGGAAGCGAGGAAAATACGCGGAAGCCCAATCGACGCTGGAGCGAGCACTGACCATTCTCGAAACCTCCGTCGGACCAGAACACCCCGCAGGGGCACAAATTATCAATCAGATCGGAAGTCTTCACGCCGACCAGGGCCGCATGGCTGAGGCCGCGGCAACTTTCAAACGCGCAATTGATGTGACGGAACGCATCCTCGGTCCGGATTCCCCCGATATGGCATTGGCGCTCGGCAACCTTGGATCGGCGTACGTGGGCCTGGAGAACTACGCCGAGGCGGAATCTCTGCTTCAACGTGCCGTGGCTATCATGGAAGGGAGAGGCCTACCCGACCATCAGGCGATCGGAAGTTTTCTCACCTTCCTGGCGCGGATCGACGAGGTTCGGGGGCGTGACAACGAGGCGGAGTCAAAATACCGCCGCGCGATGACCATCCTCGAGAATGCCCGGGGGAGGGGCCATCCTCAATTGCTCCCAACCCTGGAAGCGTATTCAGCGCTCCTTCGGGAGCTCGATCGTGCGGCCGAAGCCGACAGCCTTACAACATGGGCGGACAGCATTCGGGCCGCCCGAATGTCACCCACCGACTCCAGCTCGACTTCGAGAACAAACCAGTGATCGTCCTTGGAACTCGGATCTGCTATTCCTTCCACAAAAGGGACCGCAGCCGTTCCCGGGCCCGGCATAGCCGCGCCCTGGAGTTGGCGACGGAGATCGCTTCCATCTCTGCGATCTCGACGTGGGAGTAGCCGGCAATCTCCCTGAGCACGAAAACCGCACGCAGGTGTCCGGGAAGCCGGTCGATGGCCGTCTGGAGGGTGATTCTCTCTATCCAGGCGCCGACCGGCCTCGGAGGGGGACCTCGAGGTGTGCGCGCGGCCGCGTAACGGGCCGCGACCTTGGCCCGGCGGAGCTTAATCAAGGCGCGACGAGCTCCGATGCGGCTGAGCCAGCCTCCGAAGCTTCCTCGGCTCTCGTAGGTCAGGAGCGCTCGAGGCAGCTCCAGGAACACGTCCTGTACCACGTCCTCCGCATCGGCCGGCGAGCCGAGGAGCCGCAGGGCGATGCCGTAGAGACCTGGGGCGTAGCAGTCGTACAGCTCGCCGAAGGCCTCGGGGTCTCCGGCCTTCGCCCGAGCGATTATCGCCCCTGGGATGGCGCGTCCAACCACGGCCTAGGCCCGCCTCATGGATCTTCCCGCCCGCTGCGGGAGGTTATGCCCTGCCCCACCGGGACAGCGGCATGCGCTAACCGTCATGGAATGGCCTCCAATGGGTCTAAATACATGCGGGATAGAGATTTAGCGAAAAACAATTTGCCATATCCGTTAACGGACTGTATATTTGACAGAATGGTATGGACAATCGTGTTTTTGCCTTTTACCACATAGCGATAATAATGTTAACAAATCATTGATCGATAAATTACATTCGTTAACAAAGGAAGTCAAGAAACGTGAGCTGGATTCTCGCAGCGGACATCGCCGAACGGATCAGAGATCTGCGTAGTGTCCTCAGTACGGGCCCCAAGAGCAGCCTGTCCCAGGAAGAGCTGGGGAGGCGGGCCGGCGTCCGCCCGTCACAGGTCTCACAGTGGGAGCGGGGAGTCCAACAGCCCTCGAAGAGCCGACTGGAAAGCTGGGCGGAACGGGAGGGCTGGCCCGTTACGATCTTCGCCGAGGGCTCGCCGAGTCCTTCGGCGGCGCTCCCCTCCCTCACCGTTGGGGCCGAGATCAGAGCACCCGCCGGCCCCGATGGAGCCCCGGTGTCTTCCGATCCCGACGAGGTCCTGGCGAAGTTCTACCGCCTCATGGCTTCCGCGGCGGAGACCGGCAACCCCTGGCCAGCCGAGTTGGCAGGGGTCGTCGAGGAATTGTATCGAGCCGCCAAGCAAGGCCGTTCCACCCCACCCCATGCCGGGAAGCCTGCGGCGGGCGAACCGGTGAAACCCGGCGACGTTCCGGAATGGTAGGCCCTCGAAAAGCGAGTATCTTCCCCCCGGCACGTCCAACTCCGTGAACCGGGCGGATCATTCCGGACAGAAACCTGCGATGAAATTCCACGCCATCTTGCTCATAGCAGCCACGACCATTCCCTGTGCCGCCCAAGCCCAGAGCGACGGCAGTGCACCGCTCATTCTCGAGCTGCCAGCCAGCACCCGCGCCCTCGGTTTGGGGGACGTGTTCGTCCTTTCGACGGCGACCAGCGACGGACTGTTCTACAATCCCGGCCTCGTCAACGCAGCGCGCGGGTTCGGTGCCGACGTCCAGCGCTACCGCTCCGCGAGCACGCTGGCCACGGTGTCCGCCGCCACCGCACTCGGTAGTGGCGGCGTGGCGGTGGGCGTCCAGATGTTGTCATTCAGCACTACGGGTCCCACAGCGTTGTTCACGCCCGACGACGCCGGCGATCTCCTCCTGTCGGGGGGAACCGCTGCGTCAGAACTCGTGGCCACCGTCGGGTACGGGCGGGTCATTGCCGGATTTCGGGTAGGCGCCGCGGGCAAGGTCATCGAACAGCGCATCGGCGCCGATCGAGACGCCACTGCGGCCGTCGACGTTGGCATCGTACGCCGATTCTTCGGAATTACCTTCGGCTTGACAGGTCAAAACCTGGGACCGGGCTTGACCACCGGAGGCTTTACAGATGCCGTCGCGCTCCCCAGCGGGGTGACGCTGGGCGCCTCCACGTCGAGCCGGCCCGTTGGCCCCCTCGACGTGACCGCCACGGCGGCCGTGTCCCGGCGGCGGGACGGCGAGATCATCCCGGCTGGCGGTGTCGAGATCTCCTGGTGGCCGGTGATCGGCCGAACGTTCACCGGACGGGTGGGCTTCCGTCGCGTCCCCGATGATTCGGCCAGTCCCGTCACTGTGGGCCTCGGCTTCACCGGGGACAGCTTCACGATCGAGTACGGATTCGAGGGCTTCGACGGTCCCGGCGCCGCGCACCGGTTCGGCATTCGCTGGCGCTAGCGGTGCACTAGGGGCGCTGCTAGAGCCCGGGTCCCACCCGGGTGAACCCGGCCGGCAATTGGGAGAATCCCACGTCGTCCAGTACCACCGTCCCCGCTGGGGTGAGATCGAAAACGAATCGAACAACGTGCAACCTGGCGGGATCGAGGCGGGGGTTCTCCGCCTGGAAATCCCCGAGAAGGATGGAGTAGTTCTGCAGCACCAGGTCGTAGTTGTCCGAGAACCGCTGTGACTCCATGCCCTGGCGCCGGAGGATGCTGATCTCCAGGGGTTTCCGCACCGGTCCATACCGACTGAGTGGCACCCGGGCGACATCCCCGTCGGCGTCCTCGACCTCAACGGTCAGATCGATGCGCTGCTCTTCTTCCTCTTCATCCTCATCGCTCGTTTCCCCCCGCTCACGGTCCTGGCTCGCGGTGGAGTCCGCGGCGCTGCTGTCACGGGCGGGCCGCCTGGGACCCGGCTTCGCCTCGATAGGCGCGAGATGGAAGTCGAGGGTCGAGTTCGCGTTCAGCGCCCACTCCGTGGGGAGGCTCTGCGGAAGCGTCACCGTGTACGATCCGGGCTGGCCCAGCGAATCATCCGGGGCCCCGGCAATGTGCCGGTTCCAACCCAACCACACCGCCTGATTCTCTTGTGACGCCGATGTCGAGGCGCGGTTGCGGGACCGCAGCATGAGCTTCGCTTCCCGCCACGTCCCCAGACTATCGCCCAACAACTCCGTTCCGTTCACGCTCCCGGATGTCACATCGATGTCCTCCTCGAACGTGGCGACGGGCCGGAAGCTGCTCGCTTCGAACCGCGTGACGTACATGGTCTTGGGTAGCCACCCTCCGGCCACCCGATGATCGCGGAACATCGGGAGGTACTCGTCACGCCCCTCGAGGGTCGACACCAAGAAGGCGGTGATGTACAACCTCGTGACGTCTCGCTGGTCCTCGGGATCCAGCAGCGGCCGGAGATCGAGGATCCGTCCGCTGCGTGATCCGTTGTCCTTGTTCCCCCACACCGTGTTCCACTGACCGTGGTTGGCGCGGTACACGTAGACAGCCGCCTTGAAGTGGGGCTGTCCGTCGGTGAACTGCACCCGGTCGTACAGGCGCAGACCGTGGAAGCTCGTCACGTCACCATCGTGGGAGCCGTGGAACACCAAGTAGTCCACGTTCTCCACCGGCACGTATCTCCCGGTGGGGAGATACTGTCCATCCACCGGCGCGATGGCGATGATGGACTTGATCCCGAAGTTGAAATCGAACTCCACCGAGGCGTCGTCCGGGTAGCGCGCCAGCGTGTTGAAGGCCGCGGCGTGTCCCACCGCCTCACCACCACGGGAGTGTCCGACGAGGGCGATGCGGTCCATGTCGACCCTGCCAAAGAACGGGTTCGCAGTGTCGGCATTGAACCCCTTCCACGCCTCGAGATGTTTGAGCAACAACCACCCGCGGGCATCGTTTTCGGCCCGGGTGCCATTGACGAAATTCTCGTCGACAGACGTCAGGATGAATCCGCGACTGGCGAGCAATTCGCCGAGATAACCGTATCCGGGATCCGAAAAGTCGCGCGGATTGTGGTTCCCGTGCACGATCAGAACGAGCGGGAATGGCCCATCCCCTTCCGGATACCAGACCCGGCCATTGAGGGGAAACTCCTTGGGTGTAAACCCCCAGTACGAGTTTCGATCTTTGGCTTGGCTGCCCAGGCTGATCAACTTCGAGGCATCGACCGATTCGGTCTCAATGGTTACAGAGTCCCTGAACTCGGGCCGGCGCTTGTCCGTCCCACTCCCGTAGAACAGCCGGTGAACGGTGAATTCCCCCGGCCTCGCCGGATTGGGGGCGTCCAACAGTTGCCGCGAGAGAACCACATCCGCGTCGTTCGGTGTGAGTTTCATCGCGCCCGCGCAGCCAGTGAGCCCGCAAAGGCTCCAAGCTGCAATTGCCAACCAGCTCCGATTCTGCACCATCGTGTCCTCGCCGGTGACCCTATTTGAGCAGTGAAGACTCGTTACGGAAAGGCCCCGGACGCGCGAGCGTCCGGGGCCTTCGAATCTATGATAGAGGTTCGATCAACCTCAACCCTCGACTTTGTACCGCCAGGAAGCGACACCCTCACCCGCCGGATTAAACTGGAACGAAGCGCTTCCCGTCGAGGTCAGCGTCGCCCCCGAAAAGGTCTCCCGCGCCACGACGCTCCCATTCAAATCCAGGAACTCGAAGGTCAGCTCGGGGACCGTCGTCTCCTCCTCCTTGAGGTTGCGGATCGTTCCCCGCACCTGCGCGCCGGACTCCGTACGCTGGAACAACTCGACCCGTACATCGAACCGCAGCTCCTCGATACGCTCGAGCATATCCAGCGTGGCGGCGGTGTCACCGTTCAGCTGGTAAGCCGCCGCCAATAATCGCAG
>JBDHHA010000140.1:0-17978 GCA_039589615.1 Gemmatimonadota bacterium | reverse complement strand
CGCCGCACAGAAATAGCATTGACGGGCTGGTGGACACGCCCGTTCGGGCTTGTCCACGAGGCTCATCGGCTAGTTCCGCAGGATTCTGAGGCGAACGACCGCCGGAACATCGAACGCGTCGCGCTGAACACCGAAAAGCTGATCTCCTCGGATTCGGCGTAGATCAAAGCGGTCGGGCAACTGCACCTGGCCAAGGAATCGCCCGTCACCGGAAAAGACGTCCCATCTCTCCGATCCCAAGCCGTCGGCACGAAACAGGTTCAATCCCGTCAGGTCCATCACGTCGATAGTCTGAGCGCGCTGCACCCAGATGGTCTCTTCGGGTCCCGCGAGGATCTTGATGATCAGAGGCTCCCGCTCGGGACCCGAGATCAACCGCATGGCTTGGTCCACCGCCGTTGGCGGGGCGCCTCTATTCTTCAAGACCTCTCGTAAACGGTCTCGAAACGCCAGCCGCTCCGCGTCGCTCAGGGCCCTCGCAGTCAGAGGCCGCGTGACGATCAAGCGTATCGCGCCTGACGGCGCGCTCGCCGTGAGCCGGTAAGCGTGCGAGTGGCCGTGGACGACCTCACCGGTCGGCAGCGTGGCCCACACGGGCACAGGTGTGAGGGCGGGTGAGGTTGGATCGTCGCGGCTCGGCAAACGTTGCGGGTACTCGAGGGTCACCAGTGATTCGAGCTGGCGCCCCTCCAAGTCCAGACGCACGATGAGATCCTGCGAATCAAACAGTCGACGGGCGAACACGGAGCCTTGCGGCCCCACCATCCACTGGCGGGGGGCCAGGTCCTGGGTTTCCAGCGGAAAGGACCTCACGAATCGCCCTTCGGGCGTGAAGAGGTTCGCGCGCCCCAGGAACCCGTCGGGAATCACGATCGAGTCACCCGCTGCCACCAGGATTCGGAACGGTCCCCCTCCCGCAAACTCGCCTGGGCCTTCCCCCAGGCCACCTCCGGCGAACAAGAATTTCCCGTCGGGGTCGAACGCCGTGAACTGATTGGCGAATCCGTCCAACACGAAGATCCGCCCAAGGGAATCAACTGCCACGTCGGTGACATCCCCAAACTCTGCTTCCGGGCCGCTTGTTGCGACATCAATTGAGAGCTCGTGCTGGGTCCTCCACGCAGAAGACTCGCTCCAGATCCCCTCCACCGGATTGCGCACAAGCTGAATCCCGGCGCTATCGATTACTTCGCCACGCCAAGACGAAGCGCCGCCCGGTGCGGCTTCTCCAGTGCAGGAGGCAAACGCTGTGGTTACGACCACCAGCTTGAAGCGATTGTTCATCTATTCGGCTTGATTAGCTCGTACATCCGCACGTGCTCCACACCGTCCGCATCGCGCCACAAGCCGAGCACATAATCCGTGCCGATGTCCATTGGGGTGAACCTAGAGGGCAACGTGACAACACCCAGCCAGACACCGTCTGTGTCGAACACGCTCCACGACGGGTCAGCACCGGTGTCATTCAACTCCAACACCCAGAGATGACGGGTTGCATCAACTCGCATTTCGCCGCCGAACGCCGGTTTGGTCTCCGGAATCGGGAGGTCGCGAAACTCCCGCTCAATTGTGCGGCGCGCGTCGACGTCGCGACCCTCAAGGCGTTGCTGTAACAGGGACTCTTTGTCGCCAGCTGTGACCGAAGACAACTCGTGGTGCTTGCGCACGAGCATTTGTAAGACACCGTCCGTTCCGTATGTTTGAACTTCGTACCTGGCGGTATGCGCAAAATAGAAATGGTCACCCACAACCAGGCGTACACTCCTTCTAGCAAATGGCAAGTTCACCAGGGAAATGAAATTCTGCCCCTGGCGATAGAACGCCTCGGATTCAGGGAACACGCCCATCTGGTTGGCAGGACTGCCCTCGCTGTCAAACCTGAACAGATTGGCTTGTGCTCGTACCAAGCCACTTAGCGGGCCGTCGTAGTCGGAGCCGCCGTGTATCAACGCCGACCCATCGTCAAAGGTGCCGAGCAATACCGGGCGGGCAATGTCGGTGGTCGGCTGGTAGCCGACCGTGCGAGCCAGGTCTCCGTTGCTATCGAAGACGCTTTGCCGGTTGAGACCCCAACCCGTGACTGCCAGGGAGTCACCACGGATTCGATCGATCGGTCCCAGACGCGTGAACTCACCAGGGCCCTCGCCTTGTCTTCCCGTTGATTTGACAAACCCGCCGCGGTCATCATAGAAGCGAATTTCGTTCGATCCGCCATTCGAGATCACTATACGACCGTCTGAGAGCCGCAGTGCTCCCTCGACTCGAAAGAGCAGGTCTTCGTCCGTACCACCGCCACCGATGTCCACCGAGGGTTCGGCGCCCAAATACCACTCTTCGCCCTCCTGCCACAGAGGCGCCGTGTTCTCCACAATACGAATGCCTGCGCTGTCCCGGACGACGGCCCGCGAGCGTTGGCCGGTGTCACCGGTGCATGCGCCTAACGTGATAGCGACGAACAGAAGGGAAAGGAAGCGGGCGATCACTGGACGGGCTTGATTAGGCCGTAGAGCCGCACGACCTCAACACCGAGTTCGTCACTCCAGATGCCGAGGACATAATCAGTTCCAATCTCGAGGGACGGATCAAGGGTTTCGTGAGTCCCCCGATCGAGACCAGGCGGAAGACGGACTTCTCCGAACAGGGTTCCGTCCGCCCCAAGAACGACGAAGGGAGCGTCGCCCTTGCCCGGTCGGGGAAATGGCTCGACCCAGAGGTTTCCGTCGGAATCCACATGGACAGATCGCAGGATGGGCAGGTAGGCGGCGACCGGCCGCTGTCGCGCGCGACGTCGGAAGTTCTCCATTGCCTGATCCGACGTTCCCGGGGGCCATTTCGCAAGGGATTCTTCGATGTACGCCTCGAGGTCCTGTGGCGTGACTTGGATAGGCTGAGCGTCTTTGTGCACCTTTGCGACTACCGTTCCCTGGGGGTCGAGAACGTTTACCGCAAATGCTTCCGTCGAGACCGTGGCAATCCTGCTCGCGCCAATCGCTACGTCACTATAATTCCCGAAAGTGTATCCCTCCCTCGAGAATCCTCGCTCGGTTGGCGTGACGAACTGCTCCGCTCCGAGGATGGTGCCAAGTGAGTCGACACGTCCAGTGTGGAGATCGACGGTGGCGAGGATCTCCGGTGTCCGGCCAAGTCCCTCCTTGAACCCAACGCCCACGTTCGACAGCGTGGCCACGATAGTCCGGACATTGAGCACCCCAACGGGTACCGGCGGGCGATACATGCCCGGCCACGGTGACTCGGTCAGCAGCGACCGGACAAATTGACCGGTAGGGCCAAAGATCTGTATTCGCAGGAGAGCCGGGTCGTAGGTGAGCACTGAATCTCCTGGAAGCCGGCCGATGAAATCAAGGAACCGGAACTCACCCGGACCCTCTCCCTCTCCACCGACCGAGTAGAGAAACACGCCGTCCGCGTCAAAGTAGCGCAGCTCACCCGAGCCACCGTTGGCTGCGACGATTCGGCCATCACTCAGCTGTACGGCTCCCTTGAGGTCAAAGAACTGATAGGCTTCCGGCCCGTCACCCATACCGATTTCGAGAAGGGGCTCACGCGTTACTCGCCATTCTTGGCCCGATTCCCAGGTTGAAGCCCGGTATTCGACGATCTTCACATCCGCCGAATCGCGGACGAGGGCCGAGATGCCAGGGGCATTGTCGACGCATGCGGTGAGAGGGATGGCGAACAGGGCAAGACAGCGACGCATCGGGTTCCTCTGACGAGAGTCGGTGACTCCCAACAGTACACCCCCAGCACAGCACGTTCAAATGGACGTCGATGGTGGATACGTCTGTGCGGGTGTGTCCAGCCCGCTCCCGGCATCCCTCGGTTGCCAACGGCCGTGTAGGCGCACGTCGGGAGCGTGCCTTGTGGGGCGCAGGGAGCATGAAGTTTCCTTCGAGGACAACGACGAACACCCTGAGGTCGGTGGGGTAGTGGCTTGACAAAGAGTTCTCGCTAGGAGGTTCCCATGCGCCATGCCCCTCTCCTCCTTGTCACGGTGGCGCTCTATGCTGGACCGCTCAATGCCCAGGTCGTGCGTGGCCAGGTGGTGGACAGTATCACCAATGGTCCCCTTCAAGGCAGTACCGTCCTGCTACTGAACGAGGAGCTAACCGAGTTCGACCGGGCGAACACAGATTCGACTGGCTGGTTTCTACTCTACGCGCCGAGCGCCGGGCGGTATCGGTTGCGGACCGAACGACCTGGGTACCGCGTATCAACATATCCCCCGTTCGATTTGGCAGCGGAGGACGTTCGATCGTATCGACTCCTACTCGCCCCCGCCCCGATGAGTGCAGATTCTATCATTGCACTTGTGTGCCCTCATGAGATGCCTCTGGAAGCACGAGTCATTGTGGGAATAGTCAGAGACACGTTGGATCATCCGGTAGACCGAGCACAAGTCCTCATCTCTACGCCAGCCGGCGTCCCAGAATCATTGAGTGAATGGGTGCATCTAGAGAATGCAACAGATACAGTGACGACGGACGCGGACGGCCTGTATGCGATCTGTGGCGTGCCGACACGTACTCGGGTGACACTAACTGGCCGCCGAGGATCCGAAGCGAGCCGGATCTCAACTCTCATGTTCTTACAGGGCGGCGTAACCGATGGGGCCACCTTCCGTCAGAAAGACTCGCGCCTCTGGATGCAGCACCTCCGTTTGCTCCCCTCTGGCAAACGCACGAGTTCCGTTCACGGTCTCGTCACGGACAGCACTGGCACACCCATCTCCAATGTGGAGGTTCGTGCCTGGGGAACGGACAAGGTGATCAGGACTGAAGCAGATGGACGGTTCACGCTCAACGACCTGGCGCCGGGGTCCCATGTTCTTCAAACTCGCCTCATCGGATATCGCCCTGGCGACCATCACATCGAGCTGGGCGACTCAGACACCACAGTGGTCACGACCGTCGTCATAGACCCCCTCCCCGTTCGGCTGTCCGATATCGTGATCGAAGTCGAAGCACCGTACGGCAATCGGTATATGAAGGGTTTTGCTGAACGCCAGCGATACAGTGCCACCGGCAGATTCTTGACCATGGATAGCTACCAGCGGCGTCATGGAGAGCCTGTACATGTTACTGAGATGATTCATACGTTGCGAGGCATCCGAGCTGGCCGATTCCCACACTTTGCCCGCTGTGGCGAGCGGCCTCCTGCATACTACTTCGACGGAATGTTCGTAGGAGGAGGCTGGGATTTTCGCATCAACGATATCATATCAACACAATGGATCGTCGCCATCGAGGCATACTCGGGGGCGATTCCGAACGACCATCCCGTTGCCTATCACTATGTCCGAGGGACGTGCGGCGTAATCCTCATCTACTCGCGGCGATGATTTGCCCGGGCTATCGTTGAATACGTCTTGAGAGAATTGGCGTGTCGATGAACAAGACTCTTCGATTGCTGGTCGTGATTGCTTTGGTCGCTGCGTGCACCGGTGATGTAGCACGGAATCCTGGTTCCGTTGTCCGTGATAGCGCCGGCATCCGCATCGTAGAGAGCCGGGCGCCATTGTGGCCGGCGAATGAGGAATGGCGTCTGGGACCACGGCCCATGCTGGACATTGGAGGAACGACAGGCCAAGCGAACTATGAACTCTTCCGTGCCCTGAGCGCCGTACGACTCTCCAACGGCCACATCGCCGTCACCAACGCCTATCACGAAATTCGGTATTACGACAGCGACGGCTCGCACGTGAGGACGGTCGGCGGTGAGGGAAGTGGTCCGGGAGAGTTTCAACGCCTTCAACGGATCTACATGCTGCCGGGTGACACGATCCTCGCGAATGACGAGAGGCTGGCTCGATACTCGGTCTTCACTGGGCGTGGCAACCACGTCCGCACAGTGAATCTCCGCATGGAGGCCCACCTGGGCGGTCCGATACTCACCGGTGTGTTTGATGACAGATCGCTGCTCGTCAGTACGTGGCAGCGGCCGAACCCGTCGGAATTAGACGTCGGGCCCCAGAGGGTTTCAGTGCCGTTATACCGCCTTGACACCTCCGGAGAGCAAGTATCACACCTCGGCGCTTTCCCGGGGGATGAAACCTACGTCCGCCAATCCGAGCGAGGGATTTCCTTCGAGGCACCGCTCTTTCGGCGCGTGTCCGCCATCGTGGCCTGGGGCGACCGCTGGTATGCCGCCGACACGGATCGATTTGAGATCTCGGTATTCGATGAGGGTGGCAGCGTTACCAGCATTGTCCGACGGCAGGTCACCTCCACCCCCGTCCGTTCGGAACACGTTGACGCTGTACTGCAGCAGCTGCTGTCGGGGCTTCCGGACGAGAACACGCGCCGGGTCGTGGAGCAGCAATACCGCAGCATTCCCCTTGCCGAGACCCTCCCGGCCATTGGCCTGCCAGTCTTTGGACCGCCGCTCCGAACGGCCCATCCGCCGCTACACGTTGACGACGTCGGGAACATCTGGGTAATGGCTTACAACGTTCGCGGGGTCAACGCACCGACAACGTGGAGCGTCTTCGAGCCAGGTGGTACCATGCTCGGCGATGTCGTCATGCCGGCTGGTTTTTGGCCCACACACATCGGCGAGGAGTTCATTCTTGGCGTATGGCAAGACCAACTTGATGTGGAGCACGTCCGACTCTACGATCTGATCAAGCCAGCTCAATGAACCGGTGCACGCGGCAGAGGCGCGCAAATGCGGTGTGGACACGTCCGGTCGGGTGTGTCCACCCCACTCAATTCGAAGGCGGCTCCCGTACGGTGGTGATGCGGTACTTCACCACGTACTGCACCCCGAGCTCGTCGCGTTCCGTGCTCCAGACGTGGTCGCCGCGGAAGATCGGGCGTGGCCCAATGGAGAAGGCGGCCGGCGCCGCGACGCGGCCGAGGTAGCGGCCGTCATGTTCAAAGACGTCGAAGACGATCGGTTCCCGGAACTGCGGCAGCGGCGGCCCGGCATCGGGGGCCGGCTCCGGCTCGTCGACCGCGACCTGCTCGCTGGGCTGGTGCAGCAACGCCCAGATACGGCCGCCCTCACCAGCATACAGCCTGCGCAGGATGGGTTTCGTCTGCGGAATCGGCGGGCCGTTCCACCGCCACGAGGGAACGAGGCGACGCATCGCACGCGAGACGCGGTCTTCCTCAGCGGCGCGCTCCTCCGATGTGACCGGGGCGGGTTCGACGTCTTTCGCTATCCGCAGGACGTGGCGGTCGCGGCGTAGCAAGTCGATGGCATAACGCCCACTGACCGCGGAGATGTAATAACCCTCCGGGTGCCAGGTCCACAACGCGATCTCGCTGAACGGCACGCTCCAGGTCTGGCTCGCGCCCTCGGTTTGCGCGCTCACGGTCGCCCGCTCCACCCGGCGGACGGGTGGGGCCAGGGAGTCTCCCGGTGTGCCGTCTGGGGCATAGTGCACCAAGCGCATTGGCTGGCCGCCCCCGAAGACTGGACTGTAGAAACCGCCGTCCGCCGAGGAAAAAATCGGCGTCGACGTGAAGGTCCCGCCGCGCGCTGGCCAGCTTTCGAGGTATTCCCCGTCCGACGCATAGACGGTGAAGCGTGCGTTGCCCGGATCGCGGAGCACGATGCGGCCGCCGGCGAGCGCCGCGAGCCCGCCGTCGCTGTTCGCATACTCGCCCGGGCCGCCACCTTGGCGGCCGAACGTGGCGAGATAACGACCGTCCGGCGCGTACTTCCGGAGTGCGGGAACCTGCCGATCGTAAACATAAATGTTGTCAGCCGCGTCGATGGTGAGTGCAATGACCTCACCGAAGATCTCGTGGTCCGCGCCTTCGAGTGCGCCGACCCGCAGCTCCGGCTCGAGCTCCACCACGCCCCATTCGCTGCCGGCCAGCGTACGCACCGTGATGGTGTCGCCGACCGTGTCCACATGCGCGCGCCATTCCAGTGCGGCGGGTGTGCGATCCTCGCGGGAGCAGCCACCGGCGGCCAGCCAGACAGCCACGAGCGCGACGTTCATTGGCGTGCATGGGAAGAGGCGCTGTAGGGTGCAACCGCCTCCGCGCCATCCAGCATGACCTTTGATGCTGCTGCGCATGTCCGATTCCTCCTGTCTGAGTTCCATACAGCGTACCCAACCGTGCCATAGTGTCCCCAGAACGGACGCATCTGAGGAGCCGCTGCGCGACCCCGACCAGCAGCTCGTCGGCGACGCTGTGGCCAGGGCTATCATTGACCAGTTTGAAGGGAGCGAAGTCGACAAGGAGGACGGCGCGAGGGGGTATGCTATCTCCCACCGATGCCGAGCCGCACCACGAATGGCACATCGAGCTCGTCCCGATGCACGCCATAGACCTTGTTGCCCCGGATCCAAAGCTGGGAGACCCGCAGGTCCACCGAGAGAGAGCCGAGAAACCGGCCTTCGGGGTCGAACACATCGAAACGGGTTCCCGGCGTGTCGGACGGTGCGGACGGTGTCACCCACAGATGACCCGACTCCTCCACGAGGATCTGGCTGAATGCCGGCTTTTGCGCAGGTATCTTGGAGACGTCGATCGGCGCGTTCACACGTTCCCGTAATGTCTCCACCAGCGAGTCCCGCTCCTCGGGGGTGACCCGTACGGGAGTGTGCTCACGCTGTACGATGCGGATGGTGTCGCCAGTGAGAGTGATCTGATGCAGCCGGTACTGGTCGGTGATCCCCGCCCACACGTACCCGCGCGGGTCCAGGGTCCAGCTGATTCCCGGCGCGAACGGCACCAGCCTCGTTATCCGGCCTGTTCCCGAGCTGAACTCCCACACTGGCACTGGCCGATCGTAGCTCGGCAGCGAGAGTGTATCTACCATTCCAAGGATCGAGTCGTACCGCACTAGGGCCGTGGTCCCCCCGCTGGTCGTTCCGGCCATAGTCAGATCGTACAGCGCTCCATTCGCGAGGAACGCACCATACCACCTAAATCCCCACAACGTGACCTCGCGCCGGTACGTTTGGAGAAAGGTCCCGCTCGTGTCGAACACCGTGAAACGATTACGGTCCACCACCCAAAGGCGGCCCGCATGGTCCATGGCCAGGCCATGCGCCAACCGAAACTCACCGGGTCCCCCTCCCCGTCGCCCGATCGTTCGCACGTGCGCGCCGGCTTGGTCGAACACTCGAACGTCCTGCGCCTGCCGATCCAAGACGTAGATGCGGCCGGCCGCGTCGACCTCGAGGTCGACGATCTGTGCGAACGTCTCTGGCCCAGCCCCCTCCACCGACCCGATCCGCACCTCCTCCACCAGCCGCCACGCCGTCTGGTCCGTCCAGATACCGTCGGCCGGATTGCTAACGAGCACGGCGCCGTTCTCGAGCGTGTCGATCGTGCCGCCCCAGTGCGCCGAGTCGGTGCCTTCGGCGCACGCGGCCCCGAGGATCATGGAGAGCGAAAGTGCCGCTGATACGCGCATACGACCCCTCCAGTGAGTGCCCTGTGATCCCCTAGATTACACCTCCGGGCACCCCCCGTTCAAACGGACGTCCATGGTGGACACGCCCGTTCGGGCGTATCCACGTTGACAAGACCGCGTTGGACATGGAATGGGGCCCGAGATGACACCGCCCCCGAAAATACTTCGAAAAGGCCCGAGAATGGCCTCTGAGCCAGGATCGTCGGAGAGGGTGGATAAGGGGTGGGGGAACTCAGCCGACCCAGACTACTCCCGAGATCGTTCGGCGATCCTCGGGGACCAGGCCGGCAGTCGGGCTTCACCCAGGCGCGTCAACTGCCGCAGACGGCCCGTCGCCAAATCAATAATCCAGATCTGCTTCGATCCGGTCCGGTCCGATCGGAATGCGAGGTGTCTCCCGTCGGGCGCCCACGTAGGATCTTCATTGCGCGCCAAGCTGGTCAGCTGCCGGACCACCCGTGTTGCCACCTCCATGACGAAGATCTGTTGGGTCAGGGCAACGAAGCGGTGAAACGCAACATGTAGCCCATCGGGGGACCACTCTGGCGCGTTCGAAGCGCCCGACACCTCATAATCAAACGGCGCGAACAGCTCTTGGCCGGTTCCGTCTGATGCCATCACATAGATCTGCGTCAGGCCGGGACGGTTCGACACGAACGCGATCTGTTGGCCGTCGGGGCTGAACGTTGGGGAGAGATTATCAGAAAACCCACCCACCGTCAGGCGCCGTAAACAACAGCCACGGACGAAATCGTATGTGAAGATGTCCGTGCCTTCGTCGTGGGCCCGGGAAAATGCCAGGGTCTCGCCATCGGGCGAGAACGCCGGTGCGAAGTTCAGCGAGCCGACCGTCGGCGGCACTGCTTGCCGCTCTCCGGTATCAAGATCGAGGAGGTACAGTGGGCCTTCGCCATTATCCAAGAACTCGGTGAACACGGCCCGGTGCCCATCGGGGTGCCACATCGGGGACATCGCCACCAGTCCAGGGGTGGACAGCCCCTCCACCGTGTGGCCGTCGAAATCCACGCGGTAGATCCGGCCGGCGTTGATGAAGAGAATCTGGGTGGCGGCGACCCCGGGGACCCCCGTCACCGCCCGGACGATCTCGTCGGCGATGCGGTGCACCCGGAGGCGAAAGCCCCGGGCGGCGGGGTTCAACGGAGGGATGCGCAGCTCGCACCGTCTCCCCGGGGACGTCGTAGAGGGTGACGATGACGCTCGAGTCGGTCTCGGGGTGCACGTTGACGGCGAAGTCGGCCCCCAGGGCGGCGTAGAGAGGATGGTTCACATAAGGCACGAAGGACGCCGTGTCGCCGTCCTGTCCCGCCCGGCGGATGCGCAGCGAGAGACTGTCTCCCAAGGGGAGGGCAATCATCTCGAACTCGTCGCTGTAGTCCAGGTCCCGGGCGATGATGGTTCGAGCCGAATCCAACGCCGTGCCCCGCTCACCGCCCAGCACCAGCATGCCCGGCCGCACGCCGGGCTCGTACGTAATCCCGATGCGCACGCCACGATCCACCACCGTGGTGTCCTGCGCGGCGGCCCCGGGTGTCACAACGGCGATCGCCACCAGTCCGAGCCAGAAGTGGTTTCTCACGGCGCCCTCGATCGCGCTTCACTGCGAGTGGAGAAAAAGACGCTTCTACTGGGTTCGCTGGGGTACAAACTGGTGAGAGCCGCTTCGCCGGTAAAGGGCGGGAGTGATTACGCCACATGCCCCGGGTGGATACGCCCGAACGGACGTGTCCATACCACATGGCGCGCTGCCGCCGCGCGCAGGCCGTTCTAATCCCCGGCGAGGAGAGCGATGTATTGTTTCATGACACGGGCTCAGAACCTCTCAATTTCGTACACGGAGATGATTTCAACATCCAATGGTGTGCGATGTAACACCACCACCCGATCATCTCCGACCGCCAGAATCCGGTCATGCGGTGGAAGAACCACCTCGACAAGCCATACCCCGGAGCTGTCGAGTAGGCTCCAAGCATTGCTACGCTCTCGCGGGCCGATGTACTCCCGGACCCACACATTGCCCGTTGGGTCTACGTGCATCTCGTCGCCGAAGTAGGGCTTCGTACTGGGGGGATCCGGCCATGCGGCCCACGCCGCCTCCATGCGGCGCCGCCGCGCCCCGTCGTCGTAACGCTCGACTAATGTGATCTTGTACGCCTCGATTTCGGCTCGTGTCGTTGGCCGCGGCTCGCCGCGCCACCGAGCCAGGGTGCGGAGGCCCCCACCGCGCGTCCAGTATTGCAGCTCGGGAATGGCGTTGTCGCCCACGATCCATCCATCGGCGTGCCCCGCGATGGTCGTGTTGCGGCCAAACGCACGGCGGTTCCGCCCAATGGGCACGGTACCATCTGGACTTATCCCACTGGTTGGGCCAATCACGACTTCAAGCCCCGGATACCGAGCAAGCACCTCCACCCGGTCACTGTCCGGTGTAAACCGATACACATCAAACGGCAACCGCTCGACACGCGTCGGCCCCCGGTCGCCTATCGGCATCCCACCGGAGACCGTCAGAAAAGTCCCATCACCGAAACGGTGAGTTAGGCTCGGATAGCGCAGCGCTGCATCAGCGGGAACCTGTTGGGACCGGACGAACTCGCCCGTGGAATCAAACACAGACAGCCGCCGCGCGCGCACATCGAACGCGGCCACAGAGTCCCCAGGGAATCTGAACACCGTGGTCAGCATCCTGAACTCGCCAGGGCCTCCACCCGTTGCGCCCACAGTTCGTAGGTGGTCGCCGCTCGGTGAATACCAGCGCAGGTCGTTGCTCCCTCCGTTGGCGACCACGACCACGCCGGTGGAGAGCACCACGGCCCCGACCACTCGGTACAGCTCATGAGCGGGATCGCCGGCGACCACGCCGATCTCCGCAAGGGGCTCCCGTGCGACGCTCCACGCTTCCGCCTGCGCTGGCTCGGTGTTCACCACGATGCGAATGCCGAGGCTGTCGCGAATCTGGAATGACTGTATCGGCAGGGCCGCGGTGTTGAGAGCGAAGAGAACCGTGGTACCCAGCACCGGAGAGACCCCGCGGAACGCGCCCGCGTTTATTCGGCACCGCATATGACGCCTAACGGCTCTGCGCATGAGCTGCGGCGTGCCAGGGGAACTCCTTACCCCTCGCCTCCCCGTGCATGGGATGCACGCCCTCACGGCTTCACCAGCTCGTACATCTGCACATGCTCCACATCGTCCGCGTCACGCCACACGCCGAGAACGTAGTCGGGCCCGATCTCGAATGGAGTAAAGCGAGCGGGCCAATTGCGAATCATGCCCAGATATACGCACCCGCCGAATCGAATACCGACCAACGAACGTCCCGCTCCGTTGGTGCCTCGTACTCTCGGACCCAGAGGTTGCCCTCGGCGTCAGGTAAGAGGACGAGATTCCGCCCGGTATCGTACCACGATCCAAGCACGGGCATGAACTCAGGAACCTCGGTATCACCGATAGCAGAGGCTGCTCCCTCTCGTGCTCTTTCGCCCAGATTCGCAAGAGATCGTGCGACCTCGCCAGCAAGCTCGTCGTTTCCGATCCTCTGGGGTGTGACGGCCCGGCGAATGATCGATACGAGCGCACCGGTGTGATCATGTGTTCTGATCTCATAGGTGCTCGTATTGACAACCGAATACGACAGATTATCGGTCACCGCTCGGCCGTAGCGGTTGAACAAGGCGGGAATGAGCATAGAGAGACCACCGACCCGGAGATGGAGGTATTCCGTTCCGGCGTTCACGCCGAGACTGTCAAACCCCGTGCCATCGGCCCTTACTCGATAAAGCCCACCAGGAATCCGATACCGTCCCTCTGAACTGCCGGCCTGTCCCAGGTACGACCTCATCAACAGCTGTCCGTCGCCAAACACACCAAGCGGCTGCGGATTGGAACCCGCCATGCCCCGCAACACCATGGTGCGCGCAACCTGACCTTGCCGGGTAACAATCGTGGCACGGCGCATGGCGATGTCGTACGCCAACAAGGAATCATCCGGCATCCGGTAAAGTCGGGATATATCTCGGAACTCACCCGGTCCCTCTCCTAGCCCGCCAGCAAAGCGCTCGTAATCGCCTAGTGAATCATAGAACCTCAGTTGTCCGGAGCCCGCGTTTGCGAGGACGATGCGGCCATCCGACAGCCGAACGGCGCCCCTAACCCGGAACAGCTGCGTCTCCTCCGTGTCCCCACCCCCAATATCAACCACCGGCTCCGGGCTCAGGCGCCACGCCACGCCTTCGTGCCACATGGGCGTCGAGTTCTCGACAATCCTCACTCCAGCCGAGTCGCGGACAAGGGGACCGGCGGCGCGTGTCACATCGCCAGTGCACGCGACGAGGGAGATAGCCAGCAGGAAAAGACATCGATGCATCACACGCTCCATATTTGGTGGCAGTGGCTCAAGTAGCAGCTTCTCGATGCTCGCTGCCGCTCGCCTAGTCGGGAACCACCCTGACAATGTAAACCATGTCCCCGGACTATTTTGTCAATGTCCCCGACCGCTCAGTGCTCCTTTTGTCAAAACACTTCCCCGGACCTGCACTGGCCGCCGGAACGGCCCCTCTCTCCCCACGATCTCCATGCGCAAATCGTGCAGCGCACCGTTAAACCGCTGCATTGGTGGCAACCCTCAAGGCGGCCTGCTACTGTCGGGTCAAGCGATGAACCTGAACGCGCTCCACGCCTAGTTCATCTCGTGTGTGGCCGAGGACAAGGTCATCATAGATCTGCGACACGTTCAGGCCAGGCGGCATGGCAAGGCGACCGCGGATCCTTCCCGTCGAGTCGGCAACTACCCAATTGGACTCGCCGGCTCGGCGCAGCCAGAGGTCACCGGCATGGTCGATCGTTATCCGGTCAAAAACGGGCGCTGTCTCCGGTGGCTGCATCAATCGATAGCGACGGCGGAGCTCAGCGCGGTCGTCCGCGCGTGCGGCAGCAACAACGGAATCCACATGCGCAGTGAACGCAGCTCGCGGGAGTGGCTGAGCCGCGCCATCAAAGCGAATAACGCGCACGAGTGAGCCGGCGGCTGAGAAGTTTCGGACTTCAGGTACCGAGCCAATCAGAATTAGGAACCCGTGCGGTCCGGCGGTAGCGGCAGGCGCAACGTCAAAAGGTACAGGCGTGAAACCGAACCGGCCGCCCACGCTCCATCGCAAAAGCTCCTGCCCCTGGATCTCGGCAAATACGCTTTCATCGCTCGGTATTTCGCTGTCAGCACCGGCACGGGGAAGCACCCCATACCGCACCGTGTTCGCCACCATTTCCTCTGGAGAGTCCGGGCGCGCGGTGGCCGTGCTTCGCTGCGTGAGTACGTGGCCGCCAGGCGTAGCAGCAACAGGCATCCCCGAATGTCTTGCGGAAAGTCCGGCGTACGGCCGAAGCTGGCCGCCCGCCGTCAAGACGGTGAAGCGCCGGAGCGCCATGTCATAGAGCAACAGCGAGTCGCGGCCGAAGGTGGTCAACAGGCGTGGAAACCGGAACTCCCCCGGACCGCTGCCAGCGCGGCCGACCGACCTGATATGTCGGGCTGCCATGTCAAAGAACCGAACCTCGGAGGTCCCGGCGTTGAGAACAGCAATCTGATCTCTCCCGAGAACAACCACAGCATCGATGACGTAGAACTCAGCGTGCTCATCGTCGGCCTCCGTGCCAATCCGCACGATCGGTTCCGCATCAATGGTCCATGGCAACGGCCGGTCGAGCGCTCCGGCTGGTTGGATGAGGATCTCGACGCCGGCACTGTCGCGGACTACCGGCGTGCTTGGAGGGGCCTGGTCGGCGCAGGCGGCGAGGGGGATGGCGAACAGGGCAAGGCAGCGGCGCATGGGGTGACTCCGGCGAGAGCCCGTGATCCCCAACAGTACACCCCCAGGCACGCCGCGTTCAAACGGACAGGGTGGTGGATACGCCCGTGCGGGTGTGTCCACCAGACTGGTCGAGGCGGGCGTGAGATTCGGACCTCGCCATGCATCTATGGGGTAACGTCTCTTGGCGGCCCCTCGCTCGGATTACGTGTTTAGGCAGCATGGGATTAGGCGGCCTGGACACCCACAACCCAAGGAGCCTTCAAAACATCATGACCCAAGAACAGCAGGTTCAAACACCACCCATGGACGGGATCCAAAATGAAGGTACCACAAGCGCTGGCAGTAGTGGCGGCGGTTTCTTGTACGGCTGTTCCGGTCGCGGCGCAATCAGTCAGCGTGCTTGAGAGCAGCGTCTTGGTCGGGCCGTCATCGTACGATCTGTCCGGAACCGGAACCACATTCGCTGTGGCCGGGCAAGTCGCGTATTCACCAGTGCGGGCATTGTACGTTGAGGGTGGCATTACGTATTTCGAGTACACAACACAGGGCAACCGGCGCGACCGTTTTGCGTTTCCGGAGATTAGCATTCAAGGAGCCATACCGCTGGGACCCGTATCGCCCTATGTGGGGGCGGGGGCCGGCTTCACAATTGCGCATGTCCTGCTCACGCTTCACGCGGCGGGTGGCATACGGGTACGCGCGGGGTCCCCGTGGGGAATGCGTGGCGAACTCCGGGTCCGCGCAGTAGACCCGTGGGGCGCCAGTACGGCGGATTTCATGTTTGGTGCGAGCCGGCGATTTTGACGCTGGTCTGTGGCCTAACAAGCGCATGCAGCAGACGGCGCGGCTCGGTTCAAAAGGAAGGCCGTTGCAATTATGAAGCTGGTAACGTTTGTCAATCGGTCCGCAGCTAAAAGCTGGGGAGGTAGCACGCCGCAGCTGATGCGCAAAGCCGTTAGGCGGCGACATTGAAGATGAGCACGCAGCGGCGGGCTCTGTTTCCAATGCTCCTCGCATTGCTGGTGGCGGCGGTGGGATGCGGGGACGACCCCCTTGGTCTCTCAATTCGGGGCACGTTTTCCATTAGCGGCAGCCGCAGTCCACCAGAGGACTACCAACCGACTTTTGTTGTACAGGGAGGGTCTGGCACGGCAGGTCTCAACGGCAACTTCTGGGGCAGCCAGTGCGGCCGTCGTCTTGTGCCCGAGTTCTTTCGAAATGAAGACCAGCTGACGTTCAGATTGACGTTCGTGCCGATCGAGGACGTGGCTTGTCCGGCAGTGCTGCGGGTTACGGACTACGAGGCCGCATTTCAGACCGTACCGGCAGGTGATTACGGGATCCAGGTGATCTACGATAGTGCAAATATGGCGGAACCTCTACGCTTTGACGCCGGAATGGTGAGCGTTCGTTAATCGCCGCCTAACAAGCGCATGCCGCAAACGGCGCGGCTCGGTTTCAAAAGGAAGGTCGTTGCAGTCATGAGCCTGGTAATGTTCGTCATCCGATCCGCATCTAAAAGCTGGGCTGGTAGCACGCCGCAGCTGATGCGCAAAGCCGTTAGATAGCGCATGCAACAGCGGCCTATCGCGCGACTCCTTTGGGTCCCTGCGGCGTTCGGCGTCCCCCTGCTCGCGTGTGGTCCGCCGCCCGTTCCCGATCCAGTCCACGTGACAGTTGGGGTGGAGCTTCAACGCGCTATACGCGGGGTGTCGGTTGGACCAGTCCAGGTCAAGGGTGTGGCGGGGGAAATTCGCGTTTATGGTGAAATTATCGGAACATTGGATCTCGTTCGCTTAGTGCCAGAGCTGACCAAACGGCTTGGAGGCTATCGATTGCGGATATTGAAGAAGACAAGCGGCGCCCAGGGGTCATTCGCGCGGCTACATTACGTCGTGACACTGGGTGATCTCCCTGCACGGGATTACCGCCTGGTGGTCGCTTTGGGTCGACAACGAGTGGACACACTTGTGACTGTGCGGTAGAAATGGTGCGCTATCTAACAAGCGCACGGCGGTTCGAGGACGGCTGTGCTGACCACAACACCAGGAGCGACACTGTCATGAAACCCTGCAATCAAGCCGTATCCGCTATTCTTCTCGCCCTCCCTGTCATCCTTCTCGGTGCACCAGGGGGTGCCCACGCCCAGGAGGTCATCCGGCCGGACCTGGCCGGAATCGCCACGGGTGAGGGGTGGACCCTGGCGAACCGCGCGGCCACTACCGAAAGAGATGGAGGCCAGACTATCGTCAACTTCGATGGTCGTCCCGGTTCCGGCGCTGCCTGGCTGGACGGCGTCGAGTTTGAGAACGGAACCATCGAGGTCAACATCAAGGGGAAGAACAACCCCGGCGGGAGCTTCGTAGGGGTGGCGTTCAGGGGGGTTGACGACGACACCTACGACGCCGTCTACTTCCGGCCTTTCAACTTCGTCGCCGACAACGATCTCTCGCGGAGTCACATGGTCCAGTACGTTTCCCATCCGGAGCACACCTGGTTCAGGCTGCGGGAAGCGCATACCGACGTTTACGAGAACGCCCTGGTCGACCCCCCGAATCCCGATGAGTTCTTCAGGGCCCGCATCGTGATCTCCAAACCTGAAGTCCGTGTGTACGTGGGCGACGACACGGAGCCTTCCTTGGTGGTGAACGAGCTCACGGACCGGATCGGAGGCCGGATCGGCCTGTGGATGGGAAACACATCCGACGGGAGCTTCGCCGAGCTGGTGATTCGGCGAGCGGGGATTCCCTAGGA
>JBDHHA010000139.1:0-10781 GCA_039589615.1 Gemmatimonadota bacterium | reverse complement strand
CACGTAGTCGACGAACGCCGGTCCGGTTCTACTGGTTCTCCGCGTCGCGATCACCCGAAAGCCCAGGGCGTGGGCGAGCCGGCCAACTTCCGTCCCGAGGCTCCCGAGCCCGACAACCAGCAGCGTCTGATCCTGGAACTCCATGTCCAGGTTCTTGTCCTTCACCACGTCGGTCTGCGTTCTCCCCCAGATGTGGTTGTGCTGCCTCTCGTCGTGGATGTCCATCCCGCCGATCAACGAGAGCATGAGCGTGAGCGAATGCTGGGCAATGGCCCGTGCGGTCATGCCACGAATGGAGGTGAACACGATGTTGCGTTCCCGGAGAATCCGGTTGGTCTCGCCCGGCGGCGTGCCGCTCGTGAAGCATCCCGCGACCCCGACGCTCCCCGATTGAACCCAGTGCGTCTCCGGACCGATCGCCGCAACGGTGCTCGCACCACACCCAAGCCCCAGCACCACCTGCGCATCGGCCAGCACGCCTCGGTCGAGAGCATCACGCCGATCCCTGACAGGGATGAGCTCGACGTCGGGGGCGACCTCCTGGAGGAACGCCATCCGCTCCTCGCGGCGATCCCACTCCTCGGGCACCACGACCACCACTTTCTCAGGCGGCGCCCACCCCGGCAGCTCGCGGACCGGGACGTCGTCTTCCCGAAGATCGAAGACCTCTACCAGCCGCTCCGGTGTGAAGTCCTCGTATGACCCTGTTGGGGGAGCCTGCGGTTCGCGGGGGCTCTCCGCCCCTCCGGAGCAGGCGAGGAGTAATGTGCAAACGCCGGCCGCGAGTGGTCGCACCACGAGTTGCCTACGGGTCAACTGGGCCGTCGACATGAGGATGCCGTGCCTTCCGTTAAGCGTTCTTGAGAGAAGCCGTCAGCCGACGGCCCTGCCACGACGAATCAAGATGTCCCCCGGAGGATCGTTCCGTAACTCCCGACCGCGTAGAAATCGCCGGAGGCCGTACCCCACACGGCACCGAGGCCTACGTCCGTCCCACTCGCCGTCTCACTCCAGCCGGTTCCGTCATGGTGCAGAATCGTGCCGCTGGAGCCCACGGCGTAGATATCGACCGACGACGTGCCCCATACACCGCTGAGGCTCGCGCCCGCCCCCCACGGCATCTCGTTCCAGTCCGTCCCATCATAGTGGAGAATCGTCTGCCCCACCACATACACATCGGTCGATGACGCGCCCCACACACCCACGAGGATGTTGCTCCTGCCATCCATCATTTCACTCCAACCGGCCCCGTCGTAGTGGAGAATCGTGGCATCGTAGTCGGGCATCCATAGGTAGCCGACGGCGTAGACATCGGACGGTGAGCTGCCCCACACACCAACAAGTGTATTGTCCGTCCCGCTCTGCACCTCACTCCAACTGGTCCCGTCGTAGTGCAGGATGGTGCTGCCGTCACCAACGGCGTAGACGTCGGTGGATGACGCACCCCACACTCCAAAGAGCCATACGCTCGTTCCGCTGACCATCGCGCTCCAGGCGGCGCCATCGTAGTGCAGGATTGTCCCGTCAAGGCCGACGGCGTACACGTCGGCCGACGACGCACCCCACACACCCCACAGCGAGCTGCTCGTCCCGCTGGCCATGGTGTTCCAGTCGGTCCCGTCATAGTGCACAATCGTGCCCGCATTTCCCACCGCGTAGACGTCGGTGGATGACGCGCCCCACACGGCACGGAGCGTCTCGCGGCTTTCCCTGTTCAGCGCATCGATCCAGTTGGTCCCGTCGTAGTGCAGCAAGGTCGCGTTCGTTATCGCATAGACGTCGGTCGGTGACGTCCCCACCACGCCAACGAGCCCCTCGCTCGTCCCACTCGCCATCGTACTCCAACTGCTCCCGTCGTAGTGCAAGATCGTGCCCTCCCCGCCCGCCGCGTAGACATCGGCCGCTGACGTGCCCCATACACCGTAAAGGCGCTCGCTCGTCCCGCTGGCCATCGTACTCCAACCGGTCCCGTCATAGTGCAGGATCGTGCCGCTGGAGCCCACGGCGTAGACATCGGTCGATGACCCCCCCCACACACCATAGAGGAACTCGCTCGTCCCGCTCGTCATTCCGCTCCACGCGGTCCCGTCGTAGTGTTGGATCGTGCCAGCCCGTCCGACCGCGTAGACATCGGTCGATGACGTGCCCCATACATCCCACAGCGTCTCGCTCGTCTCGCACTCCAATGCACTCCAACTGGTCCCGTCGTAGTGCAGGATCGTCCCACAGTTCCCCACGGCGAACACGTCACTCGATGACGTGCCCCAGACGCCATTGAGGTCGTACGTTTCGCCCACCGGCATCTCGCTCCAGCCGGTCCCGTCGTAATGCAGGATCGTGGCGTGGTCACCCACAGCGTAGACGTCGCTGGACGACATGCCCCACACACCGTTCAGGCCCTCTCCCGTGCCACTGGGCATCGTCGTCGCAGTCGTCCCGTCGTAGTGCAGGATCAGACCGCCACGCCCCACGGCGTAGACGTCGCTCGAAGACGCGCTCCATACACCCTTGAGGGGAAAGACCGGCGGGACGTCCACGGTCCACGATCGAGGCGGGGCCGCTACCGTGATGGAAGCCGATCCCGACATGCCGTCCGTGGTGGCCGAGATGGCTACCAGGCCGTACGCGGAAGATGTCACGAGTCCCGACGCGTCGACGGTGGCGCAATCTTCATCGGATGAGGACCAGGTGAACGTCTTATTGGCGATCGCATTCCCGTTGGCATCGCGGGCAGTCGCCTCCAGTTGCACCGTCCCGCCGAGGGAGACCAGGGTGGCCGTCGCGGGCGAGATCTCGACGGAGGCAACGGTCGCGGGAGCCGGCTCGACGATCCCGTCGCCGCAGTCGACCACGATGGCGCCGGCGATCAGCACTGTCATTGTCTTCAGAACACATGGGACGGAACGCACGGCCACCTCCTTGCGCTCGCGCAACCGTCGGTGGTCCGAGGCTCGTCGTCGGGCTGGCGTCCTACTGTGGCGTCGATGACGGCGTCCAGCCACGGCGTCTGCTGCGGCGGCGGGGCCACGAAGGCCACCGGCGTGCCTCAACGGTCGGATGCTGCCGAAGGCTACAGTCCAAATATGGAACGTGGTGGGAAAACCGGGAAGCGATTGATGGGATCGTTTTGATTAACCGACATTCATAAATCGCGCTTATCTCACCACCACGAACCGCTGCCCCCGCGCCGTCGGGCATTTGACCTCGGCGGTCACACCCTCGGCGGCCACTTCGGCTACGAAATCCTCACACATCTCACGATCGCGGAAATGGATCGGGAACAGCACCTGCATGTCGAACTCGCGGGCGAGGTGCACGGCCCGAGCCAGGTGAGGCCACTCGTGGCCCGGGAGCCCGGCCACGAACGCCACATCGATTCCGTCGCTGATCGTCTTCAGGTAGGCGTAGTCGGCGACGTGGTCGGCCATGTAGTCACCATTGTGGTACACGACCCAGTCACCGTAGCGAACCAGATACGCCACCTCGGGAATGTCGTTGTGGTCGGAATCGATGGTGTAGATCTGGAGGTCGCCCACCTCGGCTGTCGCCCGCAACCCGCCCATGGTGTGACAGTCGGCGTCGGGTCCGGTGAACCGTGCACAGTGCGACGCCGGCTGTTCGTCCCAACCGATGACGTACGTGAGGTGCTCGATCGCACCCTGCCACTCGAAGATCACGGGGTCGTAGTGGTCGCCGTGGGCGTGTGTCACGAAGACGAATACGTCGAGGTCGCGGATCTCCTCGGGATCGATGAATCCATTCTCGAGATTGCGCGGCGTGTCGTCGGTGACGTCCTCCATCCCCATCGACTCTTGGTAGTCGAAAACCAGCAGCGCATCGCCCAGGCGGACCGCCCAGCCTGCATGGCGCAGGTACCATACGGTCGCCTGGTCGTCACCTTGGTCGGGAACTAGTTGCGCGCTCGCGGGCATCGACAACGACCCGGCGATCAGAACGCAGGCCAGGACCACTCTCATGCTTCTCATATTACTCCTCCGAGCCATCTTTCGCCTAGCGGCCCGCCTCCGGCGTAGAGTAATTCAAATCAAAGGTCGATAGAATCAGGAGATGGTCGGACGGGAATCCAGTAGGCCACGTTGAGATGAGCCTCGTCGAAGTATTCTGCAATCCCACACCTTTGTAGTAGAGTTGATCAATTCTGCGGCCGTTTCGATGTGTGGATCCAGGATACTCTTGCGCATCCGTATAGAGACTTCGGAACGCATCCGTGAACCCAGCATCCAGCATTGCTCGCGAAGCGGGACTGTCTCCTCCATCCGTATGCGGCACAGCATTGAAATCGCCGGCAAATATGGTGGGGATGACATCGGAGTCCTGAAACCTGGATTCGTGAAAATCGAACACCGCGGGAAACTGCTGCATTCCATACCAATTCGACATCGCGTACAGATCCTGGGTCTCACTTATCGCAATCTTGACGCCGACATTCATGAAGGGTGAGTCCTCCTGAACGTATAGCTCCTTGATCGGGTAGCGGCTCAGCACCGAGATATTGGCACCTTGGTTCAGATAGTCCCAATCGACGGTCGTTGCGAAGTAATAGCCCAGCTCTGCGGCAATGAAATCGCCGGACGAGTAGGTCTCTTGCATCATCAAGACGTCAACGTCTTCCCTTTTCAGAATCTCTGCAATGGCCATTCTCGAATCCCAGCCATGTTCTCCTATCGTGTAGTGCTTTCCCCCATGAAAGATGTTCCAGGAACCCGCTGTCAATGACGTGAGTTCTTCTTCAATATCAGCAGCGACAGGTGTGAAGTATTCTGCATATGATTCCAGCACCTCCGCAGGCGACAGCACACGATTCCATATGGTCAAGTTGTCCATATCGAAATCGGGCGGGTACAACCTCTCCCGTTCAGCATATGTCTCGGCTGCGCCTTGCCGTATGGTCACCTCGCCATCGACCAGAGCGTAGATCTTCAGCAGCGGTGCGGCCTCCATGAAGCTCATTGCCTGGTGTACCGTATACGGGTTTCTCATCAATTCAGCTTCTACTTCCGTCACCGGCTCGAAATCCACTGATTCCATCGACTCCAGAAACGACGACCGATCTGCACCCAGAAGCTCGGCGACTTGATTCACCTTCCGGTCAAACAGCCGTCTCGGATCGACGATCAGGCTCGCAAATTCTCCGGGTTCGACGTCCTTCAACCCCAGGCCGTTGAATGCGTCGACCAGCCTCTGTAGCTGATCGGCACCGTGCTCGATTGCCGGCAGTATGGCCGGTTGCGGATCGACACCTGTTCCGTTCCAGCCGACTGTCACCGGACTTGTGGCGGAGAAATCGAAGCCCTCGGAATCGCTCACGTTGTACGAGGCCCTGTTCACCCCATCATAGAACAATCGGACCTCCGACCGGGCACTGTTGTAGGTCATGGCCAACTGGTGCCATCGCCCATCGTTCAGGGGCATGTGCATCCCGTTGTCGCGTTCATAGGTGATCCGTCGCGCGCCCGACCCCATGTTCCACGCCCAAGTACCGCCCGAAACATAGAACACCCATCCTGACAGCTTTTGGGCAGCAAGACTGTTGTCGACAAAGTCCTTTTGCGACAGAATCACGAATCGTTTGTCGGAATCCACTACGGTTCTTATCCAGAACCGAACGGAAAGATCGTGGCTGCGGTCAAATGGTAGATTCTCACCATCAAGTGTCAAGAATCCCAATGGGTCGTTCGATCTCAGGCTCAGAGCCTGTCCATCGAGACCTTCTACAAACACTGTCGTGCCACCGAACAATCCATCAACGGAGGCGTCGGTGGCATTGGCGATGGTTCCATCAAACGCGAACTGCGCGAGGGGCCCAGACACAGATTGTGCGTCCAGCGCTTGATTCGGCGTGACTCCTTGGAAAACACACGCGATTAGGAACAAACCGGTCAGTCTCATCGGGCTCATGGCACTATTAGGTTGCGGGGTCATGGCTTGCCTCAGTCTCAACGCCTTGTCTCAGCGTTGAAATCGCACTCACCAGCCATTAATGGACTGGACAAAGACGGTTGTCAATCCGGGCGCCACTCTGGGGTTGTTGCCCGGAATACCCGAGCACCAGGCCGGGTGATAGTTTGACTGGATACCGGGAATAGCGGGAATCCGGCATTGGAGAGGCGGAGCCGGGGCCCGGCGTCTGCGGCTGACATTATGACGGTCTTGCGGAGGGCCTGGATGGGAACGCGAATGCGAACAACAATGCTCGTGGTGGCGTGGCCCAGGCGCCGATCGTTGCCTTCCAGCTCCACGCCAGCTATGCGTTCCGACGCGGCTTCTGGGGAGCGGTGTCATTCGGCCAGAGTTTCGGGGGGAGCACGACGGTGGATGGCGTCGACACCGACAACGCGCAGACCAACAACCGGCTCGGTGCGACGCTGGCGATCCCGCTCACGACCGCCCACGCGCTGAAACTTGCGTTCGCGTCGGGCATCTCGACGCGCGCCGGCGCCGATTTCGACACGTTCATCGTCGCGTGGCAGTACCGCTGGGGCGGATGAGCGGTGTGGTTTGGGTGTCCGCGTAGTCTAGCACCACATGGGTGCAGGGGATTCCATTCGTCTACTGCCCTGCCCCTCGACAACAGCACGCGGTTTCGAATCCCTTCGCCTTGAGCTCCAGGACCAGATCCGCCACCGGCCCGGAACGCATCCGGTCCTCGAGCCCCGCCGCGTACCACGTGCGCTTCATGCCCCCGGCCGTGACCCTCACCTCGCACAGGCGTCCCGCGTCGAGTTCGGGTTGCACCAGCCACCGCGGCAGGACGGAGATACCGATCCCGCTCCCCACCGTCTGAATCACCGCTTCCGTCAACGGGATCACCGACCACTGCCGGGGCTCCACACCCGCAGGCCCGAGCAGCTGCTGACGCACCAGCGATTCGCCCATTGGGCTCTGGCTGATAAAGTGTTCGCTCGCGAAATCTTGGGCGACGAGGTGCTTCCGCGTCTTCAAAGGGTGATCCGGAGCCAGGATCGCCACCAGCTCGTCATCGAACAGCCTCCGCGTGACTACCTCGCCCGTGTTGGGCGCCTCGTACAGAATGGCCAGATCGAGCCGATGGTCGAGAATCGCCCCCACCGGGTCGAGTTTGACGTCTGGCACGATCTCGACGCTCACCTGAGGATGCCGTTCCCGGAACTGCTTCAAGAGCGGGGGCAACCAGTTGTAGCAGGTGTAACAGGCGGTAGCGATCCGGACGACGCCCCGCGCCCCGTCGCGATACTCCTCCAGCTCTCGCTCCACCCGCGCGAGCTCCCCGAGTACCACCTCCGACGATCGTAGTAACCGCTCGCCCTCCGGTGTGGGAACCATGCGCTTCCGGTCGCGCCGGAACAGCTCGATCCCCAAGCGCTGCTCGAGCTCCCGCAACGCGTGACTCACCGCCGGCTGGGTGAGGTTCAGCACCCGGGCGGCGCTGGTGACCGTCCCCTCTCGTCGGATCGCATCCACCACTCGGAAATGCCGGATTTCCAGAACCATCTGATCTATGCACCATTCTTATGAATTAAGTAGAAAATATGCATTTGATTCATGATAATGCAACCGCTAGCCTCCGGGAGCGGCTCAACCTGTGCTCTTCCGAAGGTCTACCATGTCCGATCGCTCGATCTTTCCCGACGTCCATGCCGGTATCCCGACCGAGGTCCTGATCGGTGTCTTCGAGCAGGCGGCGCCACGGTTGGCCCGGGTGCTGACCGGCCTCACCAATGACGAACTGTGGGCTCGGGCCAGGGGGACCACCCGGTGGTCGATTGGTGAGATCGTCTGCCATCTCGCCGACTCGGAGATCATCGCCGCCGCCCGGTTCCGCCTGGTGCGCCACCGGCCCGGCGCCGAACTGGTGGAGTACGATCAGGACGTCTTCGCCGACGTGCTCGGCTACCGGCAGCGCAACCGGCACGACACGGACATCGCTCTCCACTCGTTTGCGGCGCTGCGCACGAGCACCGCCCGGCTGATGCGGACCTGGTCCCCCTCGGATTGGAAAACCGGGGGCGTACACTCCGAGTGGGGACCGCTCACACTGCGTCAATTGCTCGAACTGTACGCCGATCACGGCGAACGACACATCGACCAGATCCTCGACAACCGGCACCGGCTGCACAAACCCCTGCCCCTCGGCTCGATCCTGTCTGATCGCCTGTTCTCGTGCTTGGCCCCGCAAGTGGTCGCCGCCGGAGGTGCGGCATGATCCACGGCATCCTCCTCGATCTTCGCACCGCCCTCCGATCCCTGCGTCGTTCGCGCACGTTCACCGCGACGGTGATCGCCGTTCTCACGCTGGGGGTGGGCGCCAACACCGCGGTGTTCTCCGTGGTCAGGACGGTGTTGCTCCAGCCGCTGCCGTTTCCCGATCCGGATCGACTGGTCGCGCTGTGGGTGGGATACCGGGGCGCACAGACATCGACGAGGTTCTTCGTTTCACCGCAACAGTTCATCGAGATCAGAAACCGAAGTGCCGTTTTCTCGTCTCTGGCGGCGACCCGCGTCAGCCAGTCCAGCCTCGAACAGGGCGATTTCCCCGTGGAGGCGACTACAGCCACCGTGACCGCATCGCTGTTCGAGTTGATCGGTGCGTCCCCGCTCGTCGGGCGTACGTTCTCTGAAGAGGAAGATCGCACCGCAGCGCCCGTGACGGTGATCAGCGAAGGACTGTGGGGTCGAGCCTTCGGACGGGACGGCAACGTGGTGGGCCGTTCGCTCCAATTGAACGGTATCACCTACGAGATCGTCGGCGTGCTGCCGGATGAGGCCCGGGTTCCGCAGGACGTCGAGGCCTGGATTCCGTTCACGATCGACCGCATCGAAGGCCGTGCCCGCGAATCGGGCAGCCTGAGCGTGATCGCCCGACTCAGAGACGCCATAACGCTGGACGCCGCCCGCGAGCAGCTCGCCGCGGTGTCCGACGACATCGCCCGCGAGCTGCCGGAGCGCAACACGGGCCTGTCGGTCGACATCGCCGGATGGCAGGACAATCTTGTCGAAACCGTCCGCACCGCGCTCTTTGCCCTTTGGACCGCCGTCGCCGGGTTGCTCGCCCTCGCGATATCGAACGTGGCCAGCCTGCTCATCGTGCGCGCGCAGCGGGAGCGGCGGCATCACACCCTACGCGCGGCTCTGGGTGCGAGCGCGCCACGAATTCTGCGCTACCTCGTGATCGAAACCGGGTTGCTCGTGGGAGCAGGCGGCGTGCTGGGCGTGCTCGCCGCCCAGACGAGCCTCCCGGTCCTGCTCGCGCTGCAACCCAACCAGTTGTCCCCGTTCCGGCAGATAGCGATCGATTCCGCCGTCCTCGGTTTTGCGCTCATTCTGGCGTTGGCCGTCACGGCCGCCGTGACAGGATTCACCGTGTGGCGACTCCGATACAGGTCGCTCACCCGGCGGCTTGCCGAAGGGGGCGCCGGAGGCGGCGTGTCTCGCAGAACCCGTGCAGTGCAACGTGTGCTGGTCGTGACCCAGATAGCCGCCTCGCTCGTATTGCTCGTTGGGTCGTCACTCATGATCCGGAGTCTCTCCGGCATGCAGCGTGTGGATCCCGGTTTCGATCCGGATCCTGTGTTGGCGATTCGCGTCGTGGCGCCACCGGCGCGGGCGGGCGAGCACGATCTCCGCGTCGGGTACTTCCGCGAAGTCATAGAGGCGGTGCGCGCCGCGCCCGGTGTGGAGGCGGCGGGTGCGGCTCACGTGTTGCCCGTAACCGATACCCGATGGGGAATCGGGTTCAACGTGGAGGGACAGCCGCCCGAAACCCGTACCCACCGCCACATGGCCGTCTGGCGACTCGTAACCGACGGTTATCACGAGGCGATGGGAATCCCGGTGCTGCACGGCCGCACGTTCACCGAGCACGACCGCATCGACACGGAACCGGTGGTGGTGGTGAGCCAAACCTTCGCCGCCACGTACTGGCCCGGGGAAGATCCCCTGGGCAAACGGGTCAAGCGGGGCACGTACGACGATCCGTCAGAGCCCTGGCGCACCGTGGTGGGTGTCATGGCGGACGTGCGGGACTCTGCACTCGCTGCCCGTCCCGCCGCGTCGCTGTACTTCCCCCATTCGCAATATCCGTCCGCCGTCGCGTCGCGCATGCAGATCGTCGCCCGCATGGCCGGCGAGATCCGACCGGAAGACCAGGTCGGCATGTTGGAAGCGGCGATCAGAAACGTCGACGCGTCGGCGCTCATCCACGAGATTGCCCCGTACCGCGATTTGCTGGGAGAGACGGCGGCCCAGGACCGGTTCAACACCTTGCTCCTCTCGATCTTCGCGGCGGCCGGACTGGTGCTGGCCGCCGTAGGGATCTACGGTGTTGTATCCTACAGTGCTAGCCAACGGAGACGGGAGTTCGGCATCCGCATCGCATTCGGCGCCGAGGACCGTGACGTCCGGCGTTTGATGGTGCACGGCGGAACCATCATGGCGGTCACTGGGGCATCGGTTGGACTGGCGATTTCCTACGGGCTCGCGCCCCTCGCGGAGTCGATGCTGCGCACCGGCGGGGCCCGCGATCCGCTCCCCTACGTCGTCGCCGCCACCACCCTTCTGATCACCAGCATCCTTGCCGCGTGGATCCCGGCACAGAAAGCGACCCGCGTCGATCCGGTGACGGTATTGAAGGGGGAGTAGAACGGGAGTTCGTCCGCTCTGGCCTACCGGCCGGTTCCGATCGGTGAACTCGAGCAGGGGAAGTGCGCGGACCAACTAGCCCGTTGTCCAGCCCCGTCATAGCTTGTACCAACCCTTGGGCGAGGCCACCTCGATATGACCGC
>JBDHHA010000138.1:0-11090 GCA_039589615.1 Gemmatimonadota bacterium | reverse complement strand
GGCGTTGCGCTGGAGGTTCGCCTCAGCGAGCCGCCCGAGATCCGCTCGCGCATAGCCGGCCAGGCGACGGAAGAGCTGGTGGCCGCCGGCGCCGACCCCGACAGCACTCGAGTGACGGTGCTGTCTGCCTACAAGCAGGGGTACAGCTGGTTGTACGACGTGGTGCGTCCCGCGCTCCAAGAGGTCGATGCGGACAGCTTGGAGATCCGGTTTGCCGAAATCGGCGCGCCGGAGGGGTGGTCCCAGCAGGCGATGTACACGCCCACACGCTGGCTTCTGGAGATCTTTCCCATCGACGAGGTGCTTGCCCCCGAGCTGGGGATCGACATCGGCCGAATTCACTTTGAGAAGATGCCCGTGGACGCCCCGTCTTACGAAGTCGTTGCGGCGCGCAGGGGTCGCGAGGTCTATCGGGAGACGTTCGAGCCCAAGTGGGTGCTCCGTTCGTATTTCGATCGCTTCCCCGATTACGAGAAGGCGCGGGTGACCACCGGGTGGATTACGGCACGAGTGGGTGCCGGCGTGGTGGTGGACCAACGCATCGTCACCGACCTGGAGCGTTTCTGGGATCACTTCCAGTCCAACACGTTGATGCGGATATACGACTATGTCATGCGCGTCGCGGAAGGGAAGCCCAGCGCCGGGGACGCGCCCCACTTCGGCGAGCTACGGATCGACGTGACCCTGAGCGAGCCGGACTACCAGATTGGCGTGGACAAGGAGCAGGTAGCCTCCATGGAGGCGCTCCACGAAGAGATCTACTTCGCGACGCTCCACTTCTTCGACGTGTTGGGCAGGATGGCTCGGGGCCAGGCGTTGAACTATCCGGGACGGGTCATTCCCATCGTCCGCCCCAAGAGCGACGGTCGCCCCGGACGCGCGCAGATATCGTTCACGGGATTCGGCGCGGCCCGGCCCATGGTGACGCTCTTATATAAGGAAAGGGGCGCACGCGAGGTCGAGGAGCGCCGCAACCTCCCGGCGGTGACGCTGGACAAGCCGGCGGCACTGGGGGCAATGGTCCAGAGCGGCGCCGACGGTGTGGAACGGCTCGATTTCCGGGTCCAGGTGGATTTCGAGCAAGATCACCGCGACGAGTTCATTCTCCGAACGAGCGCCGCCAACCTCGACGCTCGCATAACCTCTGCGGAGCAGATAACGTCGGTCCTTGCCAACGTGGGTGCGATTCGCGAGGCCGACCTGTATTCGGACCACTTGGCCTATCCGGACTTTGGTGGCATCGAGCTGTCTGCGTATTGGGGACACGAGTTCGATCCAGATTCCCAAGTCGTGATGAGCATTCCGGGAAACGGCACGCCGAAGCCCTACGGGGCGATCACCGACTACCTGGCGGAGCACTACGAGTGGACCGGCGGGGAAATCGTGCAGTGGGACACGCCGATTCCCCCTGCGGAGGCTGCGGAGATTCTCGCCAAGATGTCCACCGGGTTTCCCGAGGCCACGGCGTACCAGGTGGGTGAGAGCTACCTCGGCAAGAAGATCTGGGCGATGGATCTCATGTCCCCGCTCGAAGGATCGTACTGGTCGCAGGCCACGGTGTCCACGCGCAAGCCCACGGTCGTCTACTCGGCACGCCAGCACGCCAACGAGGTGTCATCCACCAGTCACGTCCTCAAGCTCGCCGAACAGCTCCTGACGGAAACCGAATACGCGGGCGCCCTCGACAAGGTCAACGTGGTGATCCACCCCATCACGAATCCCGATGGCGCACAATTGGCCTACGATCTCTACCAGATCACACCCGATCACATGCTCCACGCCGGATACCTCGGGTCCCTGGGCGTCGATGCCGCGTCAGGTGGGAACAGTGACGATCCCATCTACCCCGAGGCCAAGGTGCGACCGAAGCTGTGGAACACGTGGCTGCCCGACATCTTCTTGAACCCTCACGGCTATCCCTCCCACGAGTGGGTGCAGATCTTCTCGGAGTATGCGGGCTGGGTCCGCAACCGGGCGACGCAATCCCGTGGATGGTGGGGGATGCGGGGCTGGTTCATGCCGGGCTTCAGCTACATCGACAGCCCCGACTTCCCGGATCACAAGGATGCGGCGTTCGAGATCCGCGATCGCATTACGGAGAAGATCAATGCGGTTCCCGAGATCAAGGCCCTCAACGAGCGGGCGTACGATCGCTACCGGCGGTATGCCTTCGCGTGGGACATCGACAACTTCAAGATGGACTTCATCAACGACGTGTTGATCTACACGCCGATCAAGGGCTCCACGGGTAGAGGAGGGGGTGGCATGAACAATCCCCGGGTGACGGTCTGGTCCGGCACCACCGAGGCCCCCGATGAGACGGCGTACGGTGACTGGATGAAACTGGTGGCCACGGCGGGGCTGCAGTGGGACAAGGCGCTCCTGGAATACCTCATGGAAGGGAACCACGACATCGAGCGCACCGAGACCGAGTTCGCAGGGGGGGTGAGCTTCAAGATCCACCGGCCCAGGCCACCCAAGAAGGATCCAGAGGAGTGATGCCCCCCGGCCTGGGTGCGGCCGGCCGGGTTGGGGCGTATATTCTGCCGCCGAGACAATCACAGGATGAGGAGGTATGGAATGAAAGTTAGCGTTCGCCGCGGCATGCTTGGAGCCGCGATAGCCCTCGCGGTGGGGCTCCCGACGGGGCTCATTGCCCAGCAGAGAGGCATGGAGGAGACGACGCGCCGTCGCGCCGACGAAGGCGGCGGCCCGTATGACCGTTTGGTTCTTCAGAACGTCACCGTCATCGATGGGACCGGTGCGCCTCCGGCGACCGGCGTCAGCATCGTCATCGAGGGCGACCGGATCGTCAGCGTCGGCGGGTTCCGCCGCGGCCAGGAGGAGCCCCAGGACAACACCCGAGTGATCGACGGAACGGGCATGTACGTGATGCCCGGGTTCATCGACATGCACGTACACACCGGCGGTGCCGGCAAAGCCCCCCAGGCGGAGTACGTCTACAAACTCTGGATGGGCCACGGGGTGACCACCACTCGTGGCGTGTCGCACGGTGGATTCGAATGGTCCCTCGAGGAGAAGGCGTTGGCGGCGCGGAACGAGATCGTCGCGCCTCGGATGTTCGCCTACGCCAGGCCCGGGAGCGGCCGGGGGTGGGAAGGCGGGCCCCTCAACACGCCGGAGGCGGCGCGGGAGTGGGTCCGGTGGGCCGCCGACCAGGAGATCGAAGGCCAGAAGATCGATGGGCTGAAGCTCGGCTCCTACGATCCGGAGATCATGGAGGCGCTCATCGACGAGGCCCATCAGCACGGGCTGGGGACGGTGGCCCATCTGGGTCAGATGGGTGTCGGCCGTATGACGGCCGTCGACGCCGCCCGCATCGGCCTCGACATGATGACCCACTACTACGGGCTCTTCGAGTCGATGCTCGCCAACTACAGCGTCCAGGACTGGCCCCTCGACTACAACTACAACAACGAGCAGCACCGCTTCGGCAACGTGGCGCGGCTGTGGAACCAGATTCACGAGCCGGGCTCCGACGAGTGGTACGCCCTTATGGACGAATTTCTCGAGCTCGGCTTCGGCATCGATCCCACGATGACCATCTACGAGGCGAGCCGGGACGTGATGCGGGAGCGGGAGGCAGAGTGGCACGAGGAGTACACGCTCCCCAGCCAGTGGGACTTCTACCAGCCCAGCCTCCAGGCCCACGGGTCGTACTGGTACGACTGGACCACCGAGGACGAGGTGGCCTGGAAGAACTTCTACATCCGCTGGATGCGCTTCCTGAACGAGTTCAAGAACCGCGGCGGTCGGGTCACGACGGGGTCGGATTCGGGCTTCATCTACAAGCTCTACGGCTTCGGCTACATCCGGGAGTTCGAGTTGCTGCGGGAGGCCGGTTTCCACCCTGTGGAGGTGATCCGTTCGGCCACGCTGTACGGCGCCCAGGAACTGCACGATCCCAAGGGCACCTCCATCGACTTCGGGATCATCCGCCCCGGGTTGAAAGCCGACCTGGTGATGGTGGACGAGAATCCCCTCCACAACCTCAAGGTGCTCTACGGCACCGGCACGCCGAGGATCGACATGGAGACGGGCGAGACATCGCGGGTGGGCGGCATCAAGTACACGATCAAGGACGGTATCGTGTACGACGCGCAGCAGCTCCTGGCCGACGTACGGGAGATGGTGCGGCAGGCGAAGGCGGAGCGGGACATTTCGGATAGCAGCGGGCAGTAGTCCAAGGCACTCCGCTTGATGCGACCGGCGCGGGCCTCAGGGTTCGCGCCGGTTTTGTTTCAAGTTCTTCCGTGGCTATACATTAATATAGCACATGTATTACATTTATAGTCATCATGTCACGCAAGAAATCCAGCCGCCAAGTACGGGAGCCTGTTCAGGTGTATCTGGAGCCCGCTGATCGGGACCTGCTCGAAGAGGTGGTCCGCGCTACCGGTCTGTCGCGCGCCGAAGTCCTTCGCCGGGGTCTGCGGCGCGTGGCCGACGAAGCCCTGACGGAACACGCTCCCGGGTGGTCGCTGGACCGTCTCGTTGGAGCGCTGGGGAGCGCGGGCGATTTGCCCGAGGACCTGGCCGAACGTCACGATGACTATCTCTATGGCTCGCAAAGAGACCCCGTCAAACGTACTGATTGACACCAGCGCGCTGTTGGCGCTGGCGAATCCACGGGACCAGTATCATGCTCGCGCCGTGGCCATCGCGCGTCGTCTGGTAGAGTCGGGGAGCCGGCTTGTGGGAACGGTTCTGATACTCGCGGAATTTCAGGCGCACTTTCTGTATCTCCTGGGTCCGGCCCGTGCACGCGCCATCGTGACCGATCTGATGAACGATCCGATGTACGAATGGCGGGACGTCTCGGCGGAATTAGTTGCGGCGTCGGTGAGCGCTTGGTTGGAGCGTTTTCGGGATCAGCGTTTCTCGCTCGCCGATGCGGTCAGCTTCGAAGTGATGTCACAAGACGGTCTCGAACAGGCGTTTGCGTTCGACCGCCATTTTCGGACGGCAGGGTTTCAGATGCTTGCCTGATGGAGATGGTCGTATGCTTGGCTTCGAAATCAATGAAAGCCCCGAACATCGCTGAGACGCTCGGGGCTTTTGCCTACCCTTGCTAGCCCCCAGGGAACTTCCGCCGAGCCTAGGGTGTTTTAAGCTATATATCATTTTACCCTATTCGACCAGGAGGCGCCGGGTGTCAGCGACCTCGGACGAGCTGGGAGCCGTGCTCCCCCTCAAGCCCAATGACTATCACATCCTCTTCGCCCTGCTGGATGGGGAACGCCACGGGTACTGGATAGCCAAGGAAATCCGGCGCCAGACCGTGGGCCAGATCCACCTCGAGGCGGGGAATCTGCACCGGACCATCCAGAAGTTGATTCGGCAGGGACTGGTGGAGCCCACGGAAAAGCGACCGGCGCCGGAATCGGACGACGAGCGGCGCCGCTACTACACCATCACCCCGCTTGGGCGTCAGGCGGTAGCCGCGGATGCCGCCCGGATGAAGGACCTCGTGGAAGCCGCCCAAGCCCGGAACATCATAGCTGTGAGGAAACCAGGATGACCAAACAAGCCCCACACGCGCCGGGGCTGCGATGGTCTGAGCGGATCTACCGGATGCTCCTCATGGTGTACCCGGTGTGGTATCGCCGCCCGCACGGCGCCGATCTGGCCGAGTTTTTCCGCGACAGGTATCGCGAGGAGTACGCCCGGAAGGGGTGGTGGGGTGTCGTTGGGGTGTGGGCACGGTCCGCATTGGATGTGGTGGTCAGTGGACTGGGCGAGCGGTGGCGGGGCAGGGCGCGGACGAGAGGGGCCGACCATGTGCTAAAGGAGAATCGGGTGGAGACCTTGCTGCAGGACATTCGCTACACCTTCCGTGGCTTCCGCAGGCGCCCCGGCTTCGCCGCGGTCGTCGTGGTGACCCTCGCCCTGGGGATCGGTGCCAACACCGCCATCTTCACCGTGGTCAACAGCGTGCTGCTCCGCCCGCTTCCCTACCGCGACGCGCAGCAACTGATGCTCGTCTGGGGACGAATGAGTTCCACCGACGTGACCAAGGCTCCGTGGTCCGGACCCGATCTGCTGGACTTTCGGGAGCGCGCGGATGCTTTCGACGGTTTGGCGGGCGCGTTCGGCATCAACTCCACGTTGACCGGGGATTTCGAGCCCGAGCCGGTCACCATGGGGATGGTCACGGCGAATTTCTTCGACGTGTTGGGCGTCGATCCGATACTGGGGCGGGGGTTTGCCCTAAGTGACGAGCTGAATCTGGATCCACAGGTGTTCTTCGACCCGAATGCGACACTCCCGCCGGGTGTGACCATGCTGAGTCACGAGGTGTGGGAGCGGCGATTCGGCGCGGATTCCGCGATCATCGGAACGTCGGTCCAGGTCAACGGGCAGGGGATGACCATCGTAGGCGTCGCGCCGGAGGGTTTCAGATTCTTCTTGCCCGCCGATGCCGCCATGCCGGCCGTCGTCGACGTGTGGGTGGTCATCCCGATGGACCAGAGCCAAGGAACCCGTGACCAGCAGGGGCTGGCCATTGTGGGCCGGCTCGAGCCCGGCGTCGAACCGGTCCAGGCGCAAACGGAGATGGACGCCATCGCGGCACAATTCCGGAGCGAGAATCAATTCCACGCCAACGTGGGTATGGAGATCGACGTGGTCCCCATGTTGCGCGACGTGGTGGGCCATGTGGAGCCGGTGTTGTTTGCGCTGCTGGGCGCCGTGGGATTCGTGCTGCTCATTGCGTGCGCCAACGTGGCCAATCTCCTCCTTATCCGGGCCCAGGCTCGGCAGCGGGAAATTGCGATCCGGGCGGCGTTGGGTGGCGGCCGGGGGAGAATTGTCCGCCAGATGCTCACCGAGAGCGGTGTGTTGGCCCTCCTGGGCGGCGGCGTGGGACTGTTCCTCGCCTACGCCGGCATCGATCTCCTCATTGCCCTCAAGCCTGAGAACCTCCCCCGCATCGAGAGTGTGGGGATCGACGGCGTCGTGCTGGTGTTTGTCTTAGGCCTCTCCGTCCTGGCAGCGATGCTCTTTGGCACCTTGCCGGCGCTGCAATCGTCGAGGCCCGACCTCAACTCGTCGCTCAAAGAGCGCGCCCAAGGCGTCAGTGGGCACCACCGGGTGCGCAACGCGCTGGTCGTCACGGAAATCGCCTTTTCGTTGATTCTGCTGATAGGGTCCGGGCTCATGGTGCGCAGTTTTGCCGAGCTTCAACGGGTGGAGCCCGGGTTCGATTCCGAAGGTGTGTTGACCTTGAACGTCGGGCTTCCGTTCTTCAAGTACAACACTCCGGGTTCGAGCACAGATCTTCATCTGCAGATCGCTCGAGAGATCAAGACACTTCCAGGTGTGGACGCGGTCAGCGCTGTGACGCCGCTGCCGTTGGGTGGTGGGGGACAATTCTGGTTCGGTCCCTACGCGCTGCACGAGGCGAACGACGAAGAGTGGAGTCGCAACGAGAGCGACTACCGCCCGTCGCTGCCGGGATTGTTCGAGGCCCTGGGGACGCGCGTGCTGGCCGGCCGGGGGTTCACCGAGGCCGATAGTCGCGTGGGCGCCCGCTCCGTGGTGGTCGTTGACGAGAAGATGGTCGAGACGGCGTGGTCGGGGGAGAACCCTGTGGGAGAGCGGGTCATGATCGTGCGTCCGAGTTTCGGCGAAGCGGGCTTCGAGCGGTATTGGGCCGAAGTCGTTGGTGTCGTGGAGCACGTGCGGTATGATGATGTACGGTTTGACGGCCGGGAGACCATCTACATCCCGCACTCCGAGTGGGGATGGGCGGACCTGAACTATGTCGTGCGAGCCTCGGTGGACCTCACGACGTTGATCGAGCCCATCCGTCAGGTCGTTCGCAATGCGGATCCGGATATTCCCGCGGCCACGCCGGTGCCGTTTAACAGCTTCGTGGACGAAGCTCTGGCACCCACCCGTTTCGCGCTGGTACTAATCGCCGTCTTTTCCGGCGTCGCGCTCGTGTTGTCGTCGGTCGGGCTGTACGGCGTAGTGTCCTACTCGGTCCGGCAACGAACTCAGGAATTGGCCGTTCGTATGGCTTTCGGAGCAGGACGAGACGGAATTATCCGAATGGTGCTACGGCAAGGATTGGTTTTGACCGGAATTGGAGCAGGGGTTGGAATCGCCGGGTCGCTGCTGTTGTCGCGAGCAGTATCGACGCTGTTGTTCGGCATCACACCCGTCGATCCCGTTACCTACGGAACCCTGACGGTCATGCTGGGCGTCGTGGCGATGGGGGCATGCGTGGTCCCGGCGGTCCGTGCCACGCGCGTCGAGCCTGTGGAGGCGCTGAAAGCGGAGTAGGGGAGTGGGTTCTGGGTGTTAGGTCTGGAGTGTTGCGATGCACTGCGTGGAGCCTAGCGCCCAGGCCCACTGTCCGACGTGGAACCGCTCGCCACCACCAATGACGTCTACTACTGGTGGTGGACCGGGTGGCAGCTCGAGCAGCCCTCGAATCCCATGTCAGCAGCGCCAGTGTGCCGTTGAGGATCGATCACCGGAGGAACTACGCCGCGAGAGGGCAAGGCGGCGCCAGCGGGATCGTGACAGGATTGGCACAGGAAATCGACGTTCGCTTCGCGTAGTAGGGAGAAGTCCCGCCCGCCGTGGAGCGCATGACAGCTCGTGCAGGCAGTGGTCACGTGTCCACCGAGGTATTCGGCGGTGGCGTGGCACTCCAGGCACAGCCCCTGCTGGCCCTCCTCGCTGAGCGCGAGATCGGGTCCGGAGTGGACGTTGTGACAGGAGGTGCACTCCGGGAGTGACATGGTGCCGCCCGCCGCCGGTGTCCTCGACTTGCCGGAGGCAGATGCTCGCAGCCAGCGGGTACGGTACGACACGGCACCGCTCCCGTCTCCCGCCTGGGCAAGTGGGTGATCGTCGGCGAGGTTGCCGAGGAAGGTCCGGTGGGAAACCGCCCCCTCAGTGAGCACGTGGCCCTCGAAGGCGGGATCGGATGCGCGGACGGACAGTGTGGCGTGGCATCGCAGGCAGCTCTGCGAGGTGGGGCTGACGTTGCGAATCTCTGCCCGCTGGGAGCCGACTGCCAGTGACCCTCTACCACTCCCGGTGTGCGAAAAATGGCAGAGGGAACACTTGCGATCAGCGGCTACGGATGTTGTGGCAACCCCGTGTCCGTTTCCGCGGATCTGGGCGTGAATGGCCGTCGGCCCAATGCACGCCAAGGCGACGGCGAGGAGGACCGGCGTCCGGGGCACATTACCTCTGGGTTCCGGCCGCCACGATGTCCGCCTGTCGGGGTGGGCCGACGAAGCCGTAGACCGCGACCTTCTGAGGTCCGTATTGGTTGGTCACGAGAATCAAGTACCTCAAATTGAGGTCGTTCCCAACGTACTGCTCGAAGTACTTCACGTTGTCGTAGTCGATAATGACTTTGGCCGGCAGCGTCATGTCGCCGGGGTCGGTGCCGGGACCTCCAAAGAACATCAGGAGATCTCCATTGCTGTCAAACATCTGGACGTTTTGGAATGCCGCATCCACGACATAGAGATTCTCTTCACGGTCCACGGCAATGCCCTTGGGGCGGGCAAACTGGCCGAACCCGCCCCCGTAGCTTCCTACCGTCCGGAGGTATGCGCCGTCGCGATCGTAAACGTTGACCTTCCCCACCAACACGTCACTCACGTACACGCCCTGCCAAGTGACATAGATATTCGCAGGAGCTGTGAGAGACTCCGGAGTTCCAGGTTCCGCGTCGGGAAACGCAAAGAGGAACTCCCGCGACATGCGGTCGTACACGCGAACCTGGCCGCTCGACACGTCGGTCATCCAGATCCGGCCCTCCGAGACGAAGACGTCGGCCGGCTTCACGTCCCCACCGCCGCCGAATGCGCCGTCGTAGGCGCCGAGGCTATCGAAGACCACGACCTCGCGCCGCTGGGTATCGACCACATACAACATCTCGTCGTCATCGACGAAACAGTTGATGGGCTTCATGAGTCGGCCGGCATCTCCCGGCTGGAAGAACTGAAGAGATTGGCCTTCCAGGTCGATGATGTCCAACCCGTTGATGAACGTATCGCACACGTAGATCTTGCCGTTCAGCATGGCGATACCATACGGTTTGGCGATGCCTTTCGCCTCTTCCTCGTTCGTCCCCACGAGCTGCTGCCACAAAGACGCGCTACCACCGAGATCGTGGGATGAATTGATGGCAGTGAGGAATTGAACTCGGGCCGTGTCGGGTGGAGCAGGATACAGAACGGGCTCGAATGACAGGGTCGATTGGGACGCACACGCAAGCCCGCCCCCACACGTTAGGATCACAAGCCCGCAGGCGCGGATTCTGGCAATCATCGACATGACGACACCACCCTCCCTCATATGGCAAAGGGGAAGCGACTTCCGTGAAGCCGCTTCCCCGACAGTGCCTCCGTCACAGTACTACTTGCTGTGGCAGACCGTGCAAATCGACGCCTCCGACATGCGAAGGAACTTCGTCGCGCTTGCACCCGTGTAATCATGCGGGTTGTGGCAAGACCCGCACTCGACCTGATCCATCCCGCTGCCGTACAGTGGGAGCGAATCCGTCGCTGTGCCGGCCCATCCGGCGGTGAGCCGCGTATTGAACTCGGCACTGCCGGCGTTGTACTCGATCGTGATTGGGTGGTCCTGCGTGAGATTCGTCCCCAAGCTGGCGGTACCCGAAATCGTGGCGCTTCCGCTGGCTCCACCGTACGAGTCCACCGCAGTCAAACCGTCATGGCAACTCAGACATGCCAACGACACGTTGCCCGGACCGGCCGGCTTTGCGGCGTCCATGGTGGGGCTGTCGTACATCGTGAAGCTTTCACCGCTGCTGTCGTGCCCCCAGAGCGGCGCGGTGTTGTTGGTTGCGTGGGGTACATGACACACGATGCACTGGCCCGCAGCCGATGTGTAGACTGTCTGGGTCGCATTGCTCGTGAAATCGTGTGGCGAACCGGTCAGGCTTTGCGCCGACACAGCAGCAAACGGATAAACCAACAGCAACAGGGCGAAGCCCATAACCCCTGTAGACCTTCTCATTGTTGCCTCCTCAGACGTTCTGGAACTTGCCCAGTGGCTGCGTGGGCCCAAGGAAA
>JBDHHA010000137.1:0-11384 GCA_039589615.1 Gemmatimonadota bacterium | reverse complement strand
CCCGGAGCGGGGCCGGAACATCATGGTGGACGCCCGGGCGGTCCACGCCGCCCTCGATCACGCCTACGATGCAGATCGCATCGTGCAGGAGCTGCTGACGGGCCGGCTGTTTGCGACGGAGGCGGAGGCGGATCGCGTGGGACGATGAGGCGACAGTGGTGTCGGGCCTGTGAGCGCGAGCCCGACACCGCCCATCAAAGGTCCGTTGTCAGGCCGCCGTCCATACCTCCACGCAACCTTTTGCACCCCTCACGACACTCACAGATGTGAGCCAGACCGCCGCGCCCTCCGAGTTAGACGACCGCGCCTTGGTGGACCTGGTGCTAGGGGACGGTGACGAGAGCGCGTTTCGCGTGATCTACGGTCGCCACACGGGGTCCCTGTACCAGTTCGCGCTGCGGCTCATGGGTGGCAACGAACACGATGCGGAGGACGTGGTGCAGGAGACCTGGATTCGCGCCGTGGAGAAGCTGGCAACGTTTCGTTGGAAGGCGAGTCTCGCCACCTGGCTCACGGGGATCGCGCTCAACCAGTGCCGGACCCGATTCCGCCGGCGCGACCGGCGTTGGCTGGAGGTCAAGGAGTCGGACCTGACGGCGCGTCCACCACCGCTCGACGAACGAATCGATTTGGAGCACGCGGTGGCGGCGCTCCCACCCGGCTACCGCGCCGTCCTCGTGCTGCACGACATCGAGGGTATGACCCACCAGGAGTTGGCAGCACGCCTGGGCGTGGCCGTGGGGACGTCGAAGAGCCAACTGGCGAGAGCGCGAGCAATGCTGCGGTCGCGGTTGCACACCGGGGAGATCGCACAACGAGGAGTCGAGCCATGACCGACGATGAGAGAACCGAACTGACGCCCGAAGAGCTGCAGGCGCTGGGAGGCCTGCCGCGGGAGCGAGCGCCGGGAGATCTCCTCGAAGAACGTACGGTGCAAGCCTTGTACGACCGGGGTCTCTTAGGCGGCCGGCGGGTGAGTTCCCCCAAGCGCCTTACCCACCTCGCGTCCGGCGTGGCCGCGGCGGTGGCGCTGTTCGTGAGCGGCGTCGCGGTGGGACAGTGGCTGGGGGGCCGCTCGGTCACCGAGACGGTGAGAGTCGTGCAACAGGACAACGCGCTGCAGGCGGCGGCCATGGTGCAGCAGGCGGGTTCGAGGTACGTCACGGCGCTGGCGGACCTCGTTCGACTCGCCGACTACTCCACCGATCCCGCCATCGCTCAGGGCCGGGAGGCGGCGCTCACCGCCCTGTTCGCCGCCGCGACGGAGGTAGCACGCATCGCGCCGGACGACCCGGCGGCAGCGATGCTCCAACAGATCTTGGCCCGCATGCGCGAGCCAGGCGCCGTGGACCGAGTACGGAATGTCGTGTGGTTCTAAACGTTCGGTGACGGAGGCAGAGATGCGAACACACAGTGCAATGATTGCGTACACCGTCTTTGTGGGCCTGGCGCTGGCAAGTCCGGGGTCGGCACTGCAGACATGCACCGATAGCGAGGTCGTGGTGGGCACCCTCGGCATCAATAGGTTGAGCTGCAACTGCTCGCTCACCACCGGTGGCGATCCCTCGGAACGCATTTGGGAGTTCAAGTCGGAGCCACTGATTCAAGGCGTTGATGCGGACGGCCCGGCGGCGGGCAAGCTGCGCACCGGTGACGTCATCACGACAATCGACGGATACCTCATCACCACGGCCGAGGGAGGACGTCGCTACGCCCAAGTTCAACCAGGCGTGCCTGTGGAGCTTGCGGTGCGGCGGGGCGGCGGAGCCGTTGCCGTCGACGTGACGCCGGGAAGTACCTGTCGTGCGCAAGAATACGTTTCTGTGCCGGCGAATCCCCCGCTCCTTCGCTTGCTTCCGATCGCGGGATGGCCGGCGCACCGGATCACGCCCAAAGGGTGGCTCGGTTTCGGTTTGAGCTGCATCAATTGTGTCGTCAAAACCGGGACCACTCCGCTGTGGACGTTTTCCCAACCGCCAGTGGTCAATGCCGTGGAGCCAGACAGCCCCGCGTGGAAGGCAGGACTGCGGGCCGGAGACCGACTCCTCAACATCGGCGGCCACCCGTTCATCACCGAACAGGGGGCCCGTTTGTTCGGCGCCGTGATGCCCGGGCAACCCTTGGCGTTGCTCTACCAACGTAACGGTCTGACCTTCCCGGTAGACCTGGTTGCCGGCTTGCGGCCCGTCGTGTCCCAGCCGGATTCGGCACTGGCCGATGAGCAATCGGACGTCACCCGCTTTTCAGGAATTGTAGGGGACGCGTTCGTTCAGGTCACTGGCAGCCCCGTTACCGTCAGCCACACCGACGACGAGGTCGTCATCCGCAGCAACGACATCACGGTGCGGATCAGACGGACGGGCGGCGGCAGTCGGTGAACGGCCGATCGGGGGTTGCCGACGGCGGAGCTTGACGCCGGTTGCTGAGCGGTTCCGGGATCTCTGGCAGTCCCACGGAGATCCCGGACCTGGAGGCTCATATTACACGGGCCGCTGCGTTTCCATCGGATCGATCCGCGTGGCCGGCGAGCGGGAACGTAGGAGGCCGCCGCCGCCACGGGGACGACGCCCGTCGCCACCAACTCGCAGAGAACCGGGTTGCCAGCATCCAGACCCATCTCCCCACCGCGCAACAGGCAGGAAGTAGGCAGATTGGCGTTGCCAGTCAACTTCCGGGTCGGTGAAACCTTTTTGATCTTCGAGCGTATATTACGCTAGCTGATATATCAGATAGCGAATAATCCACCGATTCGAGCGAGCCATGGGAACTGCCCCCGAGCAACGGACACCCCTCTCACCCCCAGCCTTTCATATTCTCCTGGCCCTCGCCGAGGGCCCTCTCCACGGCTATGCCCTCATGCAGCAGGTGGCCGACGCCGGGGTCAAAGTGGGACCGGGCACCATCTACGGCGCCCTCCATCGCATGCAGGAGGCGGGGTGGGTGAAGCCCGCGGGGGCCGAAAAGGCCCGGGGACCTTCGGGACAGCGCCAGCGTTATGGGCTCACGCGTGCCGGCCGGAGCGTGCTTCAGACCGAAGCCAGACGGGTAGTCCACACGGCCGACCTGGTCCGGGCGCACGCCGTATTGAGCGATGAGGCCTGACTATCCCTCGGTCTTCGCGCAGCGCGCCTATCGCCGGCTCCTGTGCTTATATCCCCGCTGGTTCCAGGATCTGTACGCCCGGCAAATGCTGAGTGATTTCGTCGAGCTGTTTCGCACATCCGCCGCGTCGCGGTCGCTGGGTGCGCGGGTCAAATGTTGGGGCATCGTGCTCCGCGATCTCCTTGTCTCGGTGCCGCGGGAGCGATTCGCCTCCAAACCCAAGCTTCCCCAATCATCACCATCTCCCAGGTCGCGAGAGAGCCACATGGCGTCGATGCTCCAGGACCTCCGCTACGCGGTACGGATGCTGAGACAGCACCCTGGCTTCAGCTTCATGGTGATCGTCACGTTAGCGCTCGGGATCGGCGCCAATATCACCATGTTCAGCGTGATCGATGGCGTCCTGTTTTCGTCGCTGCCGTACGACGAACCCGAGCGTCTTGTGACGGTGTGGAATCGCCACGCAGCCACCGGATCCGACCGGGTGCAGATCTCCGGCCTCGATTTCCTCGATTACCGCGAGCGGGCCACGACGTTCGAGGACTTTGCCGCAATACACAACTCGATTAATCAGTCTCTCACCGACGACGGCCCGGCCGAGCAGATCGTGTTGGGGATCGTGTCGTCCAACTTCTTACAGTTTCTGGGGCGCGAGCCCATGCTGGGCCGGCCCTTCACGCCGGACGACGAGGTGTTGACGTCCGGCGGAGGCCCTGGTCCGGCCGTTATCAGCTATGGGTTGTGGTCACGACGCTACGGGGCGGATCCCAACGTCCTCGGCAAGACGATCTACCTCGGCGGCGTGCCGATGGAGGTGATCGGCGTCATGCCGGAGGATTTCGAGCTGGTGATGCCGGAGGAGGATGGCGGCGAGGCCAGGAGTGCGACATCGGATCCGGTGGACGTCTGGCGCTTTCTTCCGGAGCGTGCGTTCCGAGGAAACCGCTCACTCGCAATGTTCCGGATCCTCGGGCGGATGCAACCCGGCATCACATTCCAGCAAGCACAGCAGCAGATGGACTTGGTGGCTCGACAGTTGCGAACCGAGCACCAGATCCACGACGACCGAGGCATGCAGATCGATCTCGTCCCCATGCACGCGGATGTGGTGAAGAACGCGAAGCCCGTCGTGCTCGCACTGTTCGGAGCCGTGGGATTCGTATTGCTCATCGCCTGCGCCAATGTGGCGAACTTGATTCTGGCCCGCGGCGCGCGCCGACAGCGGGAGTTTGTGCTCCGGGCGGCCCTGGGCGCCGACCGGACCCGGCTGGTGCGGCAGGTCCTCACCGAAACTACGGTCCTCGCCGTTGTCGGAACGGCGTTGGGATTAGTGCTGGCGACGGTGGGCATTGACACCATTGTCGCTCTCGCCCCATCCAACGTTCCCATGATCGAGCAGGTCGGCATCAACGCCAACGTGCTGCTTTTTGCCGTCGGTATCACCGCCGTTGCCGTCGTGCTGTTTGGCCTGATTCCCGCCATGCGGGTGTCCCGGACCGACTTCCGTACGCAGCTGAGCGATGGCGCTTTGGCAGTGGGCGGACGGTTTCACCGAATGCGAAGCGCCATCGTTGTTGCCGAGATCGGCGTGTCGCTCGTCCTCTTGGTCGGTGGCGGCCTCATGATCCGCAGCTTCCAGCAGCTGCAGGGTGCGCGCCTCGGTTTCGAGCCCACCTTCGCCCTCACGCTCAGAGTCGCACTGCCCCATGGCCCATACGATGATGAGGCGGTGCGGACGAGCTACTGGAACGCCCTCCGCCGGGAAGCCGCCCAGGTGCCGACTGTCGCCGCCGCGGGCCTCGTGTGGCCGCTCCCCTTCGGGGGAAACGGTTCCGCAATGCCATACTCGGCTCACAGTGGGAGTCAGGCCAATCAGGGGCGGTACATGACGACGGTGTCGGAAGCCACTCCGGGATTCTTCGAAGCGATGGACGCGCGGCTCTTGGACGGGCGAACGTTCACGGAGGCCGACATCATGCGGGACGCCGAGATCGTGATTGTCGACGACATTGTCGCCGAGCGTCTCTTCCCCGGGGAGCGTGCAGTTGGACGGACCTTCTGGTTGCAGGACGGCGATGAACAGACACCTCTGGAGATTGTCGGTGTCGTCGAGCACATCCGACACCAGACGATCCTCGGACCGGAGCGTGAGACTGTTTTTCGGCCCACAGCGGGCGGTCAATGGATGGCGCTGGTCCTCCGAGCTGAGCGAGATCCGTACGGACTGCTTCCGGAACTACGGCAGATCGGCGCGTCCCTGGATCCGGGCATTCCGCTGTTCAATTTTCGGACGTTTGACGAGTACCTGGGCGTCCACATTGCTCCCACCCGGTTCACCATGACGCTCGCCAGCGTATTTGCGGTCGTGGCACTCGTCCTCTCGTCTGTGGGGCTCTACGGCGTGATCTCCTACTCCGTGGCACAACGGGCATCGGAGATCGGCGTGCGCATGGCCCTTGGCGCCCACGACACAACCATCTTGCGGCTCGTGCTCGGTAACGGTGCGGTCATGGTGGCGAGTGGGATCGGGTTGGGACTCGTAGCCTCGCTCGCCCTCACTCGAGCGATCCGCAGTTTGCTCTACGGTGTAACGCCCACCGATCCGGTGACGTTTGTTGGCGTGTCGCTGTTGTTGGCGGCGGTAGCCCTGGTGGCGACTTACGTACCGGCCAGACGAGCGGCTCGGGTGGATCCGATGGCGGTGCTTCGGAGGGAGTAGCGCGACGCTGCAGCTCGGCCCGCCACACCCCCGAACCGAACTACTCCGCCCGCAACGCCTCCAACGGATCCGTCTTTGCCGCACGCCGCGCCGGCAGGTACGTGGCCAGCAGTGCCACACCGACGAGGAGCACCGTGACCTGCACGAACGTGCCGACATCCGTTGGACTGACACCGAACAACTGGCTCTGCATGAAACGGGTGAGTCCCACTGCCGCCGCGACCCCGATTCCCGCCCCGATTGCCGTCAGCACCGCGCCGCGTCGAAGGACGAGGCGTACCACGTCAACCGAGCGGGCGCCCAAGGCCATCCGGATGCCGATCTCGTTGGTTCGCTGCGTCACCAGATACGAGATGACTCCGTAGATCCCCACTGCCGCCAACGACAAGGCGACCGCAGCAAACGCCGCTACCATTCGCATCTGGAACCGCTGCCGGGACAGGCTCGAGAGAATCAGATCCTCAACGGTCGTCAACCCGTTCACACCGATGTTTTCTTCCACGCTCCGAATGGCGCGACGCACGGCGTCCATCGTCCCGGCATCCACCACGCTGGCTCGTGCCATGAGATCGGCGCGGCGCCACGGATGCCGTCCCTGGGGCACATACACCGTCATGAACTCGATCCGTTGGGACACGTTCCACTGGGTTGTGGCCACAACGCCCACCACCTCACCTTCCATGGGCTCGTTCAGATCCGCCGCATCCGGATTCTGCTTGTATACCGTAAGCCGCTTCCCGATGGGGTCCTCCTCCGGCCACATGGCATCGACCAAACGCTGGTTCACCACAAACGCCGTTGCGTTGGCGGCCATGTCGCCGTCCTCGAACCCGCGGCCCCTGAGGACCGGTATACCTGCCGTCGTGAAGTATCCCGCCGACGCCGGCCGGAACAGCACGCGGACTTCTTGATCGAAAACGCGATCGGGCAGGGTAAGCGGACTCAGCACGCCGCCCCCCACCAACGGTTGATGAGAAACGATGGACGCTGACTCAATTCCCGGAACGGCGGCGACCGATTCCTGCAGTCGCTCGTACAGCCCGGCTCGTCGCTCCTCGTCGAAATAGATATCCGGCAGCGGCTCCAGGTTCAGCGTCAACAGTCGCTCGGTATCGAATCCCGGATCACTGGTGCGTAGCTGCCTCAGGGTCTCGATCAGGAGGCCCGCGCCCACCAACAGCATCAACGCGAGGGCCATCTGGGCGACGATGAATATCGATCGCGCACGCTCGCGTCGCTGTCCAACCGATCCGACGCCGGCGCCGCGCAGGACCTGCCCAACGTCGGACCTCGATCCGCGGAAGGCCGGCGCGAGCCCAAAGAGGAAAGTGGACACTCCCATCACGACGACGGTGAACCCGAGGACCCGGAGATCCACCCCGATCTCGGGGACTCGAGGCAGGTTGCCCGGTGCGTGCCCCACGAAGTAGTCGATTCCCACAACCGCCAGCAGCAGGCCCAAGATCGTTCCCACAGCCGCCACCACGAAGCTCTCGGACAACAATTGCCGCACCAGTCGCCCGCCGCTGGCTCCCAGGGCCTCGCGAACCGCCAACTCACGCCCGCGGGCCGTAATGCGGGCCAGCGACAAATTCGCCACGTTGGCGCACGCGATGAGCAACACCATTCCCACTGCCACCATGAGCGTGACCAAAGCCGGCTCGACCGGACCCAAGAGCCGATCGCGCAGCGGGATGGTATTGATGCCCCAATCCCGGTTGGTTTCCGGATACGCCGCGGCGAGTTGCTGGGTGATGCCGGCGAGTTGGGCGCGGGCCTGGTCGAGCGTGACATCCGATTTCATCCGGCCGATGACCCGATTGTCGACGCGGTAGTCGCGCATCACAATGGCCTGATCTCCCAGGGTGTGCTGTGCCAAGGGCATCCAACCGTCTGCCCATCTCGTGAGGTAGCCAAAGCTGCTGTCCATCACCCCCACCACCGTGTATGCCCCATCGGCAAATGTCAGGGTCCGGTTGATGATGTTCGGGTCGCCACCCAACTCCTGTTGCCAATACCCGTGCTCCAGCACGACGACGGGGTCGGCAGCGGCGCGGTGCTCCGCGGGTAGCAACGCACGACCCAAGGCGACGTGTCCACCCATCACCTCGAAGAAGTCCTCGGTGACCAGCGCTGTAATGATCAGGTCGGGACCGTCCGGGTCCCTTGGCTTGAACGTCTTTGCACGGGCGAAGGCCATGCCCTCGAAGAGATCGGCTTGGCGACGCCAATCTTCGAAGTCGAGGAACGACGGGGGTGTGGTGCCGTCCTGTGTTTGGGAGGACCACAGGGTCACCAGACGATCCGATTCCTGGTATCCCAAGGGCCGGAGCAACACGCCGTTGACGATGGTGAAGATGGCGGTGTTGCCGCCGATGCCCAGCGCGAGGGTGAGTACCGTGACGATCGTGTACCCGGGCGCCTTGACCAAAATGCGGACGGCATAGCGAAGATCCTGCGCAATCGACCCGACGCGCCGCGGACGATTGGGACGCTTTCCACCGGATGCCTTCCGGACTGAACGCACGCGGTGTCGCAGGCCCGTCAGTACCACGTTCAGGCTCTCGCGGGCGAGGAACAGCACTCCCGGGAGGCGGCCGCGCTGCCGCGCATCGTGCCACCGTTCGACGAACGTCTGGTACATCCCCGCCTTGAACTGGCGGCCAAACTCGTCCGGATACAGGCGCAGCAGCCGCTCGTAGAAATCCGTGGTGGTCATGATTGCTCTCCCATCAAGCGCTTGCTCCGCACGGCGCTCACCAGCTCGTCCAGGCGGCTCGCCTCGAGCGCCAACACCCGCCGCCCCAGCCGTGTGAGCCGGAGATACTGGCGTCGCGCATCACCCCGCTCCGTGGGACGGGTCTCCTCGAGGAGCCCGTCCTCCACCAGGCGCCGCAACGCCTGATACAAGCTGCCGGTGGCGGGATTGAGCCTGCCCCGGGAGCGCTCCTCCACGCTCTTCCCGATAGCGTAGCCATGGGCCGGGCCATCGCCAAGAGCTACGAGGACGTGAAACGAGAGATTGGTCAACGGAAGGAAGGCTTCGGGATCAATGCGGGGTTTGGCCATGGTTTCATCCTGTTACAACTATAGTGGTTGCCACTTGAGTGGCACCCACAATATGGGCCGGGGTTCCCCGAGGTCAAGGGATCCGTGATCGGGAGGGATCTAGTGGAATAATTAGGAATCGAGCGGCGCGGGCCAGCCGACCCGCGCCGCTCTTCGTTCACTCCGACCGCAGCGTCTCCAGCGGGTCCAGCCGCGCCGCCCGCCTGGCGGGCAGGAAGCCGGCAACCGCCGCAACACCACCCAGCAGCGCGCACGCAACGACGAACGTGAGGGGATCGGTGGACGCGACGCCGAACAACACGGCAGTGATGACCCGGTTCAGGGCCAGCGCGGCAATGAGGCCGAGGCCGATCCCGATCATCGCTAGCCGCAGGGTCTGGCCAAGCACCATACTCCCCACCTGTCCGGCTTTGGCCCCCAAGGCCAACCGGATGCCGATCTCCGACGCGCGCCGCGACACGCTGTACGACACCACGCCGTAGATGCCGACCGCTCCCAGTAGCAGCGCCATCATGGCTGCGAGGCCGAGCAGCGACATCGTGAATACGGTGCGCGCCATGTCGTCGGCCACGATGCGCGCCATGGGCACCGCCTGCGCAATGGGGACGTCGGGGTCGAGGGCCCACACCTCACGTTGCAGGGCGGACAGAACTGTCGACAGGGGAGCGTCCGAGCGAATGACCACCGCCATGGAGGTGGGACGAGCGTCGGTGTACGGGAAGTACACCGTGGGTTTGGCGGCTTGCTGGATGCCCTCGGTGTGGACGTCGTCGATCACGCCCACCACACGGTGCCACGGGAAGCGCGTGAACAGAGGCCGGATCCGCTTACCAATGGCGCTCTCGCCGGGCCAATACTCTTCCGCCAGCGCCCGCGTGACGATCGCGCCGGGAGCGGCCACGTCCAGGTCGCCGCGCTCCATGTAGCGCCCTTCGAGGAGGCGCATGCCCATCGTCTCGAAATACCCCGGGCCGGCGAACTTTTGATCAATGATCTGTCTGGTCTCACCGCCGTCGGGTAGATCGGCGATGTCCGTGGCGTTGTCATATGCGCGATCGGCGATCTCCAACTGCAGAGTCATCCCCACCGAGGATACCAACGGCAGCGCCTCCAGCCCCTGGTGGGCGCTCCGGAAAAAGCGCTGCACCGCGGCACTGTCCTCGTACTTGGCGGGAACCACCGACAGCCGTGCCGTGACAACGCTCTGCGGTTCAAACCCGAGCTCGACACCCTGCAGCGCCCGGAAGGTGCGCAACAGCAGGCCCGATGCCGCCAACAGCACCAGCGCAATCCCTATTTGCGACACGACGAGACTGGAGCGAATGCGCTGGTGTTGCTTGCCCGACGTCCCCGCTCGCGCGCCCTCCTTGAGGTGCTCGGTCAGGTCGCGATCTCCGCGGTGCAGTAGGGGCACGGTTCCGAAGAACAGGGCGGCCAGCGCGGTGCACACCCCCGCAACACCTATCGCCCGGAGATCCACACCGAGCTCGTCGATTCGGGGTAGCCCCTCGGGCGCCACGGCGACCAGGGCGGCCACACCGAAGTAGGCAATGCACACACCCAGGACGCCGCCCATTACCGCGAGTACGACACTCTCCGTCATGTAGTGCCGAAGCAGATCCATCCGATCCGCGCCCAACGCCGCCCGCAGCGCAACCTCACGCCTGCGCCCTTCGGCGCGGACCAGAAAGAGGTTTGCCACATTGGCGCACGCCATGAGCAGCACGAGACCCACCGTCCCCAAGACGATCCACAATGCGCGACTCGCGTTTTGGACGGTGTCGTCCAACACGGTGCGAACCGCCACGTCGAAGCCGCTCTCGTCGAAGAAGCGGGTGGAGTACGCTGTCGGAAGGTCTTCCGGAAGTCGTGCCACGAGGCTCCGCAGCTCACCGACGGCTTCGTCGGTGGTTCCCCCCTCCCGCAGGCGCCCTACTGCGCTGTAGTAGTGGGCGTTGACCGCCCGGGCGCCGGGATCGAGTTGCAGCGGAACCCACAGCGCCGTACTCTGGCCCGGGAAGTGGAATCCCGGGGGCATGACGCCGATGACCTCTTGCGCTACCCCGTTGATCGGGATCGTACGGCCGACGAGCGATTCGTCGCCGCCAAACCGCCGCATCCAGAGATCGTGGGACAGGAGCACGACGGGCTGGGCGCCCGGCACGTTGTCCTCCGGAATGATCGCCCTCCCAATGGTCGGGGCCACCTGCAAGGTTGACAACACGCTCGCCGAGACAGCGGCGGCGCCAACACGTTCCGCCCGATCTCCACCGGTCAACACCACCATCGGCGATGTGTAGACGCCGAAGTCGCTCAGCGTTCGGCTGTTCTGCTTGAAGTAGAAGTAGCCCCCTTGCGACAGCCCCCACTCCCCCGATCCGTAGCCGGGGACCGGGTGGGCCACCATGACGAGGTTCTCCGATTCGGGATAGGGCAGCGGTTGCAGGAGCACCCGGTCCACCACACTGAACACCGCCGTGTTGGCGCCGATCCC
>JBDHHA010000136.1:0-11631 GCA_039589615.1 Gemmatimonadota bacterium | reverse complement strand
TGCCGCCCTCTCTCTCTGTGAGCGACATGCGTCAAGCGCTTCCGCTGAAGAGGGATCTTCCGCAAGCTGATTGGGAGAGCATGATAGACAAGCTGGACATCATCGATACTCGCCTCTTGCGTATCAGAGAGGAAATCGATGCCGTGAGACACCGCGTTGAAATGCCGTGGTATAGGAGGTTTACGCAATGGCTCTGGAATCTTTGGGGTTGATAACGGTCGCCACGTCGGGTATCCCCCAGCGGCTGACGGCGAACGAGAGCGATCCGAGCGCTCGATACCCATGCAACGCCTTCATGGTGCAGACATGGCACGCCAACACCGGCAGGGTTTTTGTCGGCACAGCGGGGATCGATATATCCACCGGGGTCGGGGTCGAGGGAGTGCTGCCAATCCCCACCGTCAACACGCTGCCGACGTTTTCGGCCAGCCATCAGTACGCTCCGGCGGCTTTCAATCTGGCCGAGGTCTACGTCGATGTGGAGGTGGATGGCGAGTCGGTGATCGTGAGCGCCGTGGTTTAACGATAACTGTAACCTTGACTTGCGGCGAGAATGGCTGTAGTATTTGGGTTGAGCGATGGCTGGCGCGAAAACGAGACGCATTTTGCAGTCTGTTGGTCATGAGCTGAAGGCTGACGAGCCGCGCATCGTTGGCCGCACGCGCCGGAAATTCGGTGCGCAACGCGCCAAAAAGCAGAAGACAGCCATCCTGTTGAGCAAGGCTCGTGAGCGTGGAGCAAGGGTGAGAAAGTCCTGATATTGCAAGGAGATACATGAAAATCGAGACCCCAGCGACGAACACTCCGAAGCCGAAAGGCGGACAGGCGACTCCGAAGATCGCCAGAGGCTCTCTTTCGATCAAGACTCCGGCGGCTCCGTCTCCGCGAAGCGCCTGAGATGCCGATCCAGGGGCCGCTTTCGGCAGAGTCGCAGGCAGCGAATCCGAACATCGACTTGAATTCGCCACCGCCTCTTCCGCCAGGAACGACCCGTCGCCCCACGATGCAGCAGATGGCGGGCGGAGAGTCACTGGGGCAGGAAGAGTCGAATCCGGCGATCCGGGCTCTCAGGGCATTGAAAATGATTGAGATGGGCGCGCAACTTCTTGGTGGCACATTCCCCGGCATGGCTCCCGAGCTGGCCGAGTTGGTCGGCGGGTTGAGACAGTCGGTTCCCCAGCAGTTGGCGCAAGCGCAGGGCGCGGGCGGCGGTGCTCCGCAGATGTCGCTGCCCCCCCAGGCGGTGTAAAACGAGTTTCTGTCCGGGCATGGGCCTGGACGATTTTGAGGCAGACGATCCAGGTGGTGAGCCTTTCGGGGTAGCCGCTGAGGAGAGTTAACTAAATGACAAAGCAAGAACTTACCGATTACTGGCAGGGGCTCACCAAGGAAGCCAATTTGCCTGACGACAAGGCGAAAGCTGTCCTGGAGGTCTTGAGCGACGAGGCGGTGTCCGAGGCATTCACAAAGGGATTCCGGACGGCTCCCGAGTACAACCGAGGGCTGGACAAAAACCGGGCCGATTGGGAAGAGAAGCTGACAGCAGCCGAGGAGACAAAGGCCAGACTGACCAAGTGGTACAACGAGACGGCGGAACCAGCCTACAAGCAGAACGCGGCTGGCGTTGCCGAGTTGAAGCGCTACATTGACCGATACGGCACTTTGGACGACTCCACGAACGGCGCTGAGGCGGCCTCGACCAACGGTAATCCCACGAAGGATGTCTTAACCAGAGCTGAGCTTGAAGAGATGCTCAAGAGCCGCGACCAAGCTGTGAGCAGCGTGGTCAAACAGGCGATGAGGATTTCCACCGAGCACGTAAAGCGCTTTGACGAGCCACTCAGTAATGAGGCGCTCGCCGAGGTGGAAGGTCTCGTCACGGAACACGGCATTTCTCTCGCTGACGCCTATGAGCGGTGGACGGCTCCGCGAATAAAGGAGCAGGAAACCGAAGCACTCAAGGCCAAGTTCGAGAAAGAAAAGGCCGAGGCCGTCGCGGACGCTCTCTCCAAGCACAACCTGCCAGTTGAGACAAAGGCACCGGAGCACAACATTTTCTTCAACCCGGATAAGCCTGACTCCACCATGAGCGCCGACGAACAGGCGCGACACCAGCGCGACGAGTTCGCCGCTGGGTGGAATCAGGGGTAGCCTCATCTTCGCTGGCAGTCTCGTCAAGGAGACTGACTAGTGGCCGAATTCGACCAAATCACAGCCGCCACCAAGCGGTATGTGCGATCCAAGCCAGAGCTGGTTGATAACATCTTCCAGCACGATCCACTGCTGGCGTACCTCCGGGCCAACGTGCCCGAGCCCTTCACGGGAGGGCGATTCATCGCGGAGAACTTCATTTATGACGGGCTGATCGGCGGCTCCTACCAGAAGGGCAAGGAGTTTAACACCTCCCAGCGCCAGGTGGAGCAGACGGGCCAGTTTGATCCGAAGTACTTCCAGACCGGCGTCACCCTCTACAAGGAAGACATCCAGGTCCTCAACAAGGGACCGGCGGCGATCTTCCCTCTCATCCAGTCGAGAGTCCAGGTGGCCTACATGACCATCGGAGCCCACCAGTCAATCGGGCTCTACCTCAACGGCTCCAGGGCAGGCTACACTCCCAACTGGGACGGTCTTGCCGAGGCGCTCAACGACAACTCGACCAATTCCTGGGACGGGCAGACCTACTCCACCTATGGCACCATCACGCGAGGCGGAGAAGTCGGCACGGCGCTCAACTCGGTTCCGACGAATGTGGGCGGGGCGATCACCTATCCGACCCTCAACCGCACACTGACGGCGGGAACCTTCGGGATGCTTGAGCCGAACATCGGCGTTACCACCGCTCTTGGGCTCGACTACATCCGGGAGAAGTTCCAGACCCAGCAGCGGTTCACCAACACCGTGGAGCCGAAGATCGGCTTCCGGGGGCTGGAATTCCAGGGCGCGACTCTCATGCCTTCCCGGTACGCACCCGGCACGGCGATCTCGGGGACCAACTTTCCCGAGGCAGTGACCTACGTGCAGGAGATGTCAAACAATGCCATCGCCGCCTATCCGACCGTGACGGCCGAGACGCTGTTTTGGATCAACGCCCGCAAACCCTTTGCCTGCTTGTACATCTCGGACGACCCGGAGTACAGCTACGGGATCACCGGATTCAAGCCGGCCCAAGGCAATACTACCATCGTGGCTCAGGTGCTGTACGGGGGTGCTGTCACCTTCCAGCCCCGCTACCACCAGCAACTTTACGGGATCACCGGATAGGAGAGAAATCATGCCGAACACACCAAATCGACAGACCCAATACATCCACGCCGGAGACCCCGACTCAGACAACCGCAGCACCTTGTACGCTCCCGGCGAACTCGGCATGGTCTTGCAGGCCAATGACAAGACATACCAGCGGGTCGTGCTGGATTCGGGCGCGACCGCCGCGACTGGAACCGGAGTTGTCACGGCCAACGATCTTGCCTTCTGGAAGGCCAAGGGGCCGGACTACATCGTCACCAACGATCAGGCCCAAGCGATTGGTGCTGGCGTGACGAACGCCTGGCGCAACCAGGTGGCTGGCGTCTTCCGGGCGGCGATCACCGCTGGCAATTACTGCTATGTTCTCCAGCGCGGGGACGCAATCCCCGTGAACGCGACTGGAGGCGGTATGGGGCAGACGGCAATCGCAAATAGTGGCTCTGATGCTGATGTGACCTTCGAGGCGGTTGGAACGCAAGCTACCTACAACCCACTCGGAATCGCCATTGAAGCCACTGGAGATACTACCGCCGGGATGTGCAACGTGGATCTGAACATCCCGTCGATCCCGTAAGGAGGCGCTCATGGCAGCAGTCACCCAAAACAGCATTGAGCATGTCGTGCAGGGTAACAAGCGCGTTATCCTTGCGAATGTGGATATTGCGGCAGACGAGGACACCTTCGTTACCGGCTTGCGGGTCATCAACCACTTCACCGCAACCTCGGTAACGAACAACGCCATTGGAGGCACATCGTCCGCTGGCACGATCACGTTCCAGACCGCTGGGGCGGAAGCAGGTGTCACTGTCCGAGCGGAAGGGTACTAGTCCTGGCGCGGGACTCTTACGAGAAAATCTGGCGGCGGGTTCACGGGTTGTGCCCCGCTGTTGGGGAGTTTCGTGCCCAGGCGTTTGTCAGCTACGCTTTTAGGCAGGTAGCCGAGCAGCGCCGCTGGAGTTGGCTCATCAAGCGCGGGCAGTTCATCATGCCCGCCGTCTACAACACCGGAACGGTGACGGTCACGCGGGGTTCTCCGACCGTCACCGGCTCCGGAACCACGTTCACCGCGGCGATGGTGGACCGGCAGTTTCGCGCCGCTGGCAACGATACGCCGATCTACACCATCCAGGAGGTGAACTCGGCCACCGAATTGACCATCGATCAGGACTGGGGCGGAAGCACCGCCTCGGGACAGTCCTACGAGATCTATCAGGCTTACGTCACGCCGCCTGACGACTTTAGCGCGTTCCAGGCTGTCTGGGATCCGGCCAATAACTGGCGGCTTCATCTACATCGAACCCAGAACGAATTGAACATCTGGGATTCGCAGCGATCTAACGACGGCGATGCCTACTTCGTTGCGGCGCTGGATTACAGCACATCGAAGGTTGGCGCCGTCGAGCCAGTGCTCCAGGTCCGGGGAACCGGGCCGGATCCGGCCTTGTCGGACGCCTCCTCCTACACGGGACCGAACAACGCCATCTTCACCATCGAGGTGACCACGGGAGGAACGGTGGGAGTGGCTGTCTTTCAGTGGAAGAAAGACTCCGGGGCTTACACGACCGGCGTCACCACCGCCACGGCACCGGTCCAATCACTTCAGGACGGCGTCAAGATCTACTGGCCAGCTGAGACCTATGTTCTCGGAGACACCTTCATCATCCGGACCGAGGCGCTGGACTCTGTGGGCGTGCCTCGATATGAACTGTGGCCCCACAAGAAGGCGGAATACGTCTACCCGTATCTGTACGAGGCAGAGCCGACCGACCTGGAGGACCCGGGCGCGGTCGTTCCCCGCAACATCCGGGGAGACGTGCTGTTGGAGCATGCGCTGGCGGCGTGCGCCCGCTGGCCAGGTGACGAAGCTAAGCCAAATCCGTACTACGACTTGAGGCTGGCCGAGACCCATCAGGGGAGAGCCAACCGAATGGTCATGGATCTGGAGTTGGCTGACGACGAGACGCACATGAACGATTTCACCCGTATCCGCGATATGGACTTCGCTCCGTATGGCGATGCGACTTGGCTCCAGAGCCACGCGCTCTGAGAAAAGGAGAAACTATGGCTTGCAAGATTCAGAGTCCGGTGGAGAAGATCCCGCCGCAGTACAAGGGCGGACCCGGCGAGTACAACGGGGAGAAGGGGTATCCGAAACGGACTGGCGGCGCTGGTGGACCATCGGAAAAGGTCCGCGACGGCAGCGCGAAGTCGCCTAAGAAGTACTAGCGCGACGCAGCGGGTTGCGAGCACACACAAAAGGGGGTGATTCACCTGAGCGGAATACCACTTTGCACCTGTCACGAAAACCTGACGTACAACAGCTCGTGCCAGGTGCATGGTAACTCGCGCCCCCAGCGTGGCAAGGGCGACGAGTCTAAAAAAGACCACGCGCTGAATCATGGCTTATACTCACACCACCAGGTTGCAAGCTACCACCCAGCTTGCTGGGCTGCTGCATGACACGGGCAACGTGTTCTGGACAGCAGCCGAGCTGGTCGTGTGGCTCAACGAGGCGCTGCGGACGTGGGCCGTCGCGGCGCACTACTGGAAGGAGAGAGGGACGCTGTCAACCTCCTCCGGGACAGCGTTTTATGACCTAACGTCATCCCTCTCCCCTTCCACTCTTCGCGGCCAGGTAGTCACTGACACGAATCTGGTCAGGGACATCCAATATCACCTTCTGGAACCAGCGACAGGCACGTCTTGGACAGGGAGCGAGCAGTTCACCTTCGCCGAGGTCCAGAATGCACTGCAACGGCGCCGGGACCAGTTTCTCGTTGAAACCGGCTGCCATTTGACGCTATCCACGCCTGCCGTCGGGGCATCCCCCGATGGTCGGAAGGTGCTGGCGGATACTGTCATCGATGTGCGCCGGGCCGCTTGGGTGGACTCCGACAGCGTCTACAGCGTGCTCTGGCGAGAGGATGAGCACGGAGCGCAATCGTTTGATGCTGACTGGTTGCAGAATCCCGGCCGGCCGAGCGCCTATTCGGTCTCCGTCTCGCCGCCGCTGACCGTGCAGCTGTTTCCTCCGCCGCTGTCGAGCGGCTCACTGGACCTCATCACTGTCTCAACTGGTGCGACGCTTGACCCCGCCAACGGTGTCGTCATGGGCATCCCGGACGACTTCACTTGGGCGGTCAAGTTTGGAGCGCTGGCGGATCTGCTCGGCAAGGACGGACAGGCCTATGACCCGACCAGATCGGCCTATTGTGAACAGCGCTGGCAGGAAGGCGTCGAGTTGGCCCGCATCGCCACGTCGGTCATGCAGGTGCAGATTGCCAACGTGCCAAAGCCGGTTTCGTCGCTGTTTGAGCTGGAGAGCTTTAACGGTAACTGGCAGAACGAAAGCGGTACGCCAGAGCGCTTCGTCCAAGTCGGCCTGAACATCATCGGCTTCCACAAAGTCCCCAACGGGGCGTTCTCGGCTTCGCTGGATGTGCTGCGAAACGCTCCCATCCCAGCGGCCGATGGCAGCTTCTTGGAGCTGGGGCGCGAGGAGCTGGATGCCGTCATTCGGTACGCCCAGCATCTGGCCAGCTTCAAGATGCACGGCGAGGAGTTTCAGGCGACGATGCCGCACTACGAGCACTTCTGGAGGCTGGCGGCGACGCGCAACGCCCGGCTGGCGGCATCGGCCAAGACATTCGGCGTGCTGCGGGACCGGGCGCAGCGGGAGGAAGGCGGGAGACCGAGAATGGTTGAAATGGAAATATAAAGGAGAAAAGTTATGCTACCAGCAGGAGTTTTTGGATCGATTGCTAGGGCCGCCAGAGCGAAGCTGAAGGCCAGACAGCAAGCCGCTCCGACCACACAAGCTACTCAGCGACAAGTTAGCGGACGCCCCACTGCGCCACGATCCGCAGCACTTGTCAGGAGTGGAGCAAGCGGCCAACGGCGTACGGCGGCTGTGGGGCCTCAGCGCATGGCCCCTGGGAGCCCCCTGCGAGTACAGCCGGGATCTTCGGCTGCGCTCGTAGCGGGAGCCAAGAGGATCCAGCAGCTACAAGCCAAGTACCGATTCGGGAGGAAAACAACAGCAGCCAATCAGATCTCCTCCTTACGCCCCACCGCCCCTCGATCCGCAGCAGCTTCCAGGGGAGGACTTGGGGCGGCCCCCTCGGCGATAGCCAGAAGAAGAGGCAGAAGAACATCTATGGGAACGAGGAGGTAAGGGCGTGCTGCGCGACCGGGCACAGCGAGAAGAGGGTGGGAGACCGAGGATGGAGGTGATGGCGTGAAAATGCTTGCTCGTGCGATCTTCTATGTGCTTGTGATTGCAATGTTTTGCGGGCCGGTCCGCTCGGCTCAGGAGAAGCTCCAAGGCTGGTGTCAGTACGGAGGACAGACGGTCACGGTGTCCGGGGTTAGTTCCAGCGACACGTGGCAGGCGTCCTACCCATCCTGCACCGTCACCGTCTACGACACTGGCACTCTAAATCTGAGCACAATCTACTCAGATGAGGGCGTGACACCGAAGGCCAATCCCTTCACCGCCGACACCACCGGGTACTGGTTTGCCTATGCCGCCGATGGCGATTACGATGTGAAGTTCTCCGGCGGTGGCATCCCGGCTCCCTTCACCCTGACGGACTTCAAGCTCTACTCCGCAGGAGCGGGCATCTCGTCCCTCGGAGGGCTTACAGGAGCAACCCAGACCTTCGCCGACGACACCAACGTCACCATGTCGTCTGCGGGGACCACTCACACGCTCGGTTGGACAGGGGACCTATCTGTCGATCGAGGTGGCACGGGCGCGTCCACGTTCACCGACAATGGCGTTTTGCTGGGGAATGTTGCGGCGGCTCTCCAGGTCACTGCCGCCGGAGCTGCGTACCAGCCGTTCAGGGTGCCTTCTGGCGGGGGAGCCCCAGCATTCGGGGCCTTGGATATCAGCCAATCTGCGGCCGTGACCGGAGCGCTGGCAATCGCCAACGGCGGGTCCGGGGTAGCTACCAGCTTGGCGGCATTCAACGCTTTCAGCCCGCTCACTACCAAGGGCGATGTGCTGGGCTTCGATAGCTCCAACAACGTCCGTCTGGCGGTCGGTACGGACGGACAATGCCTCCAAGCGAATTCAGCCACTTCCTCCGGGCTGGGGTGGGCGTCCTGCCTCGGGGCCAGCCCGCTCACCGTACCCAACGGAGGCACAGGAGCCGCTACCCTGACAGGCTCCGTGATCGGCAATGGCACTGCGGCCATGACGGCGGTCGCAGCTTCGGCTCAACTCGACCTCCTGCGTCGGCAACCAAATCAGACCGCGACCACCTACCACTACAACGCTCCGCACTACGTCGTCTCCTCGGACTTCGACTTCCCGTCCCAGCAGCCGGGCGGAACGCTCACGGCGGCGGTCGGGGCGACACCGACCATGACTCCGTGTCCGCTCGGGGTCAACGGGGCTGACTCCAGCCACTACCTCTACATCTCGGGCGGCGGAGGCGGAGCGGCTGAAGCCGTCCTGATCACAGGGGGCACGTGCACATCCGGCGCGGCCACCGGAACGATTGGCTTCACTCCAGCAAATAACCATACAGGGGCCTGGGCGCTCACCAGTGCCACGTCTGGCATCCAGGAAGCCATTTGCTACCTCCCCTCCGGCAACAATCGCGTCATCGTTCCCCAGGGCACCTCCACGCTCAACTCAGCCGTCAGCTGGTGCGGTGAGACGGATGCTGAGCTGTTCATCTCAAACAACGCCGTCCTGGCCGGCTCGGGAGCGCTTCCCACGCCGGATTACGATGATCTGAATCTGTTCGACAACCGCTCTCAGATCAAGGTCAACAATGGCACTTTCCCTATTTGTCAGAAGCTCACCGTGGCCTCAACGAACGCGGCCTTCATTGTAGCCTCGACAACGGCGACCGTAACGCTGTTCCAGCTTCCGGCCAGAGGCAAGGTAACTGGCGTCACCATCAAGCATTCGGCTCAGTATTCGGATAATGGTGGGGCTATGAGTGCGGTAACCGTATCAGTTGGCTCTCCTGGAGGAGGTGCGACTCAATACACAGCCACCCAAGGAATCGGTGAAGCCACGGCGGTGGCTGATACGACATTCCTGGACACCGACACCTTCGAGTCGTACACTCATGCTGCTGAGAATGTGAATGGCTACTTCACCGCCACTGGAAGGAACTTCGGTGATGGTGCTGTCACTTTCTTGACAGGCGGAAGTGTAGACTGCTGGATTTGCTGGGTGCAATTACCGTAATGGCTGACTGGCAACAAGACCACGCCCCCTTCCACAACATGGGGATGAATCTGTCCCTGCCGGTGGACAAGCTCCCCGAGGGAAAGCATCGCTACCTGCGGAACGTCAGGGCGTTCGGGGACGGGCAGATCCACGGTCGCCAAGGCATTGAGACGGTGACGGCGGGGGCCGCTCCCGTGGCCGATACGGTCCACTCCATCAAGCGGTTTGACGACCCGGTGGGCGACCCGGCGGGCGCGACCTTCAGGGCCTTCAACCGTCTGGCTGGAGTTGGGACGGATCTGATCGCGGCAGCTTCGGATAGTTCACCGGACTCCTACGCCATAGTCAACGATCAGCATCAAACACCCCCGGTAGCCGCCGTGTTCTCCGGCGACCCATTGTCGTTTGCGGTCTGCCATTCCGACTTCACAGCTAGGCCGTTCTGCTTCGTCGGCGACAGCCTGAAGTACCGCAAGTACCTGTCGAGCATTCAGGCGTGGCAGGTTGGCGTGGCACCTCCGAATTTCGGGCCGCTAGTCACCGACTCCGGGGACGGCACCAGCCAGACCGTGCCCGGAACGCCGGATGCGGGCACCAACGGTGGCCCTGATATCGGTACTACCGATAGTCCCTATCTCTACCGCTTTGCGGCTCGATCCGATCCAACCATCGTGACCGGCGCACGGTCCAATGCCGGTCCAGCGGATCGCAAGATCTGGGGCTGGTACGTGACGCAAAATCCTCCTGGCGGCGTGACTAATACGGCGGCGGCCGGGACCTGGCTCCGCGTGGCTCTTCCGCAAGTCCATCCTGACAAACAAGTTGCCTGGATCGACGTATTCCGCTTCGGTGGCAGTCTGCCCAACTGGATCTACGTCGGCACCATGCGCAATAGCCCCGGAGCCTTCCTCGTGGACACATTTGCCGATATCGACATCGCTGGCAACCCCCTGCTGGAGTTCGACAACTACCAGCCGTTTCTGACGCTGGATGTTCCGCGAGCGGGGACGTGCACCGTGACCGCCAACGATCCAGCTGCCGGAGTGGGGGCGGTGGTCACTATCGACAGCGGAGACGCTCTCCGGGCCTACGAAGCCAACGATGGCAACGTCCCCTACGACGTGCAGGGCAACCAGATCATAATCGATGGCCGGTCGTTCACCTTCTACAGATCGCCTGACACGACCACGTCGGTTGAAGTGGTGGAAGACGCAGAGGATCTGGATGGCTTAGCTGGGCGCGACTGGATCATGCCCAACCCGGAGATGGCGCGCACGTCGCTCCAGCGCGTCTTTGGGCCGTGGGGCGGCGGCGAGACCGGCGAGTTCCTGTTCGCTGTCGGCAACTCTAATCGGGCTGGGGCGCTCTACTGGACCAAGGGCAATCATCCGGAATCACATTCAGCAACTGGAGTGCTCGACATCACTTCGGCTTCCGATCCGCTGATGAACGGCATCGTCTACGACGGCACGCCTTATGTTTTCTCCTCGGAACGCATGTTCCGGATCTACCCGTCGTTCGGACAGGTGTCCGATTTCTCTGCGGTCGAGGTCCCGAACGGCAAAGGGATGTTCTCCAAGTGGGGGATCGCGGGAGGTCCCAAGATCTGGACAGTTCGACGCGACGGCATCTACGAATTCGATCCCGGCGCCGAGCCACGAAACATCACCGATCCGGACCTTTATCCGCTCTTCTCTCACGAGGGCATCGGCACGACCGCATTCCCTACCCCGGACGGTCTGACCGACATCACCATCAAGCCGCCTGACTTCAACTCGCCAGACTCCCTGCGGCTGGCCTACTCCCGCGACGGCTACCTGTACTTCGATTATCTGGATACGGATGCCAATCGGCGTACACTGGTATACGATACGAATCCTGGTAACCTCCAGCATCGTGGCGGCTGGGTGTCGATTGACGACTATACGCCAGCCGTGGTGATGCACTACGCCGAGGAAGGCGAGTCGCTGAGAGAAGTGCTGATGGGGGCCACTGACGGGCGGCTGTACAAGTACAACACCCAGGTCGATGGCGGCGGCGATATCTCCTGCCACATCCGCACCGCGTCCCGAGACCAGGGCAACCCGCGAGCCCGTTTCCACTACGGCGACGTGGAACTGGACTACGATTCGGATTGCCAGCTGGTGAACATCAAGGCAGGCTTCGACGACCACTCCTACTTCACCACGCTG
>JBDHHA010000135.1:0-11932 GCA_039589615.1 Gemmatimonadota bacterium | reverse complement strand
AGACAGGATGTAGTGTCCCGTTGTCCCCCAGAAACCGCTTCCGATGAAGTACGGTACAAGCGTCATGCCAACCTCCGTAGAAGAGGATTTGCAGTCATCGTCGCCTCACCAACCGTAAGCCGTTCCCCAACCCACCATGGGACTCGATGGTGTTGATTTCCGACTCGGCAGTGATCAACCGCTCCTGTTTCGAAGCAAAGCAACCCCCGCAGAGGACAACAAATCTCAGAATCAGCATCGTATCCTCACGAAGCGTAGACTGATGGTCAGGTATGACCACTTGGCGGTGCTGATGTACCGACCCACACCGAACCAGTAAAGTCCGTTATCGAAGCACGTGCCTTGAACACAAGGTTGCCGAATCACCATCGCCACTACTCCTCACAAATCTGGTGGTGTAGATTTTCCACGTCCCGCCTTGGTGGCGAGCTGGAATCCCTCTCCGGATTGCGGCGTAAGGCATGGCATCGCGAGAGACATACCAAATGTCCTCTTGGATACACTGTGCGTCTTCACAGTAGTAGAGCGTCACCCTTCCGACGTCGTGTGACGGCACTCCCTGCTTCCCGCAGGATGGGCACATTTCGTTGTTGTCCCACATCCATGACATCGGTCACCTCCTTTGCTGTTCTCATGCACCTCTCCTCACCAGCCGGATTCCCACACCGGGTCCATTGGTGTCCGACAACACATTGGTGACCTCGACAGGGGAGAAGGCAGAACTTGAGCCTCCGGCTATGTAGAGCCTGTCCCACAGGAAAACTTCTTTCACTCTGGCCTTCATCAGTCGGACCCCCACACCTGCTCCATTCATGTCGAGCAACAGAATGGCGCTGAGTGTGGGGGCTGTCGAGCCCCCTTCTAAGGCACAGAACACTTCCGCACTATAGGTTTCCTTTACCGTCAGTCCTTGGTAGTGTTCGTCCACTCCCAAGCGTTGCCAGCCATGTCGTAGAGGCCCCAAGCGTTGGGCTTCAACTCACCGACGCGGTGGATGCGGTTGTCGGAGTTGCCGCTGTGCCAAGCCACCTCGTCCGGGTCATCAGAGCCGGGGTACTTGTGGTCTTCGCCAGCCTTGGCACACTCACGCCACTGCTCGACAGTGGGCATCTGCCATCCGTTGGCGTCAGGAATGATCTCAGCGCTGACGATCTTCCCGTCATCGTCTCGGTTCAACTTGTAGCAAGGCTCAAGTCCCTGAGCGATGGACAGGTTGTTCGCGAGTTCGGCAGCGTCGAACCAAGACACGTTCGTCACGGGGTAGTCCCGGAACTGCCCATCGGCGGTGCTGCCTCCCGCAGCCGCCATCATCTCCATCGTGCTCAGCTTCACCTCCGAGGGGGCGTCCTTCTCCATCACGGCCTCGAAAAGCTCGTTGGTGACAGCAAAGGTCATCACGGTCAGGCCATTCGGACAATCGACTACCTCGAAGTCCGTGCCGTTGACATTCTCGACACGGGAAACAGCAGACTTGGCAGACTCACTCATTGTGCTCTCCTACGAGCTGGTTGATGACATCACCGTACTCCGCCAGCATGGCAAAGTAGGCAATCTGGTCTTCCCATTCCAGTTGGGGAAGTGGTTGGGACATGCTCTCCACACCACCATGGCGATGAAGAACACGAACAAGCGTTTCAGGGGTGATCCCCTGACCCAGAATCTTCGTCAGGTCGGGGTCTTTCTCCGACCACCATGCAGCCTCGACTACCGTGTACGCCGACGCTTCCTCTTCCCTCGGAGAACAGTGGAACTGTAGTCCCCATCCCACTCGGAAAGTGAATCCGTCAACGCAGCGTATTTCTGTGCTCGCCATTGGTTTCTCCGGCGTTCTGCGCCTCTTCGGTAAATCCGTCGAAGTGCGAGGCAGATTGCGATGACCTCGTGCTCGGCGAAATACCGATCGAGGGAAGTCTTGATGCGGTGGTTCACATCACCTTGGATCACGGGCTGGAATGTAGTTCCCGCCCAGATTTGCTCAGCCAGTGCGTCGGCAGAAGCGGCATCCATGGTTGTCCTCCAGTCGATGTCCAGTAGACAGGTAAGCCTGAGCGATGAATCCGAGCGGCATCCAGTTCACACTGAAGCGCAACGCCATGCCCTTGCTCTTCTCGGACTCCACTGTGAACGTGTCCAGATCACCCGATGCTGTCCCGCCATGGGCAAGACTGACAATCACAGTGTTGCCGTAGTGAGCATGGTCAACCCAGAAGCTCCCAACACGGCAATCGTCGAAGAAGAGCGAGGAGGTAGATTCATCCACAGCGAAAGCCGCTGGGCCTTCGTAGAGTGAATCCAGATGGGGTAGGTCTTCGCACCAGTCAGTGTCTCGGTAGTGGAAGGCTTCGAGATTGAGTCCCTTCTCCACTGAGATAGACAGGACATCGGGAGAGTCGATGATGGGCCGCAGTCTGTCTGCCGGACGCAGGAGATGTTTCAGGGAACCAGACTCGGTGATGTCCAAGACAACCTGCGCAGTCTCTCCATCAGTGTTGTCGAACATGACTTCTGTCGCATACAGGTAGCGAATGGACATGACTTCTCCTGAGAGGGTGCTGAGTGCAATGCGTCTCGACCCGAGGGGAGACACCATCACCTCAGCGCAAGGCAACGGGGTTGGTAGTCCGGACCCCGACCGGAGGTGTGAGGGTTGGTCAGCCAGTCCCTCACTGGCCCCTGTCAGAAGGGCAGGTCGTCGTCTTCAGGGTCGTGCTGGATGGGGATGACGACGGGCTCGGGAAGTGGCGTCGGCTCTTCGGTCTCTTCCGCCGTGACCTTGGCACTCTCCGGAGGGATGTTGTCTCCCACCTGAGCAGCGTTCAGGGCCTCGATGATGGCCGTGAAGTCGGCGATGCCGATCTCACCGGCTGCGAAGCGGCGAGCAGCGATGGCCTTGGGGTCCTGCGAAGGCGGAGTGGGCGTGAGACTCTCACGGACGAGTACAGCCGTCTCACGACCCAGTAGGAGCTGGAGTGCCTTCTCCTTGTTGCCGTTCTTCTTCTTCTTGACCATGTAGTCGATGGCGGCAGACACATTGTCGAAGCCGAAGTTCTCGTCGAGGAAGGTGGCGAAGTCCTCGTAGAAGGCGGCCCACGCTTCCTTGCCGGCCTTGCTCTCGGGGAAGGTCGGTCCTTCCTGACCGAAAATGTCCTTCAGGTGGACCTTGAAGTTCCACAGGAACGAGTTCTTGACAGCACGAGCCATGTTGGCCGTGACAGCGGACGTGCGGGGGGTGGAATCACCCATGGTGCTCTCCTGAGCGGGGTTAGAGGTGGGGAGTGGTGAGCCAGATCCCCACTGGCAAGCGGTCACGCCTCGGCGATGAGGCGCTTCGGGAAGGTGGCAAGGCTCACTCGAATCTGCTCGTCGAGTTCCTCGCGCACAGCCAAGAGATGGGGACTTTGAGTAGCCGAGTTGGCTACTTTCTCCACTTGTTCCAGCATGATGCCCCAATCATGGAGCTTCGCGCTGTTCACCAGTGCGATGACAAACAACTGAGCCCGGTACGTCCTCGGGTCTCGTCCATCAATCACTTGCATTGGGCACCTCCTGTGGCATCTCGACAGTCTTGACGAAGGCGGTCTTGCGTCGGGCTGCCACTCGCGCATCCCAGATTCTCAGGTCCATCAAGACCTGCTCCAGACCGGGCTTGGTGCCCTCAGTCTCAGGGTCTTCGGGCTGCCAAGGGTCAAAATCGAGGGTCATCACAGGCTCCGGAAGAAGGGACCATGCTCCACCGACTCACAGGACATTTTCACCTGAGTCCGCAAGTAGGCGATGGTTGCCTCCGGGTCGGAACCGAGGCTTTCCGTGGGGAAGATGAAGCGCTGGACCCACAGGTGGGGGTTCTCGTCGCTGATGTCTTCCAGCCACACGACATCGGTCTCACCGACGACATCCTGTACTGCGTGGAACATCTCGTGGCCCTCGCCGAAGTCGGCGATGTGGGCCTCCATCTCGGTCTTGGGCTGAGCAGCCTTGTCAGCCATCTGGGCCATGAAGTCGGAGAAGGGAGTGTTGACGGACATGCAGACCTCCAAGGTCTTGGTTGGGTAGGGGGGTTGAGGGTTGTTCCGCCGGACCCTCACCGGCAGTAGACAGTCAGCCGTGCTTGCTGAGAGCGTGGCACATCCAGAAGGCAGCAGCCTCGACAGCCTCCGAGGGCTTCATGCCGCTGTCCCACCACTCACGGGGAGCGATACGGTCTCCGATGTTCCCGTAGGCCGTGAAGACCTTGGGGTCATCTCCAGCGATGCCGATGACGACCATGTGGTCAGCGGGACGGGTCGGCCTGTCGATGAGGCGGGAGGGGCCGGGTCGGTTGCCCCGCTTCACGTACTCCACTTCGTCCTCTCCGACGGGCTCGTCACCACAGCACGGGCCGTAGAGCGCCGACTGGAGCGTACCGGTAAGGTCTCCGAGATGAAAGCAGGCGATGAAGAACCCATCGCGCACCGCCATCGTGGCGTCGATAAGGCGGTGATGTTCTACGGTGAGTCCGTGGTCAGCGTGGAAGATTGGTGTTCCCTTGGGGGTGGTCACGACGTCAGACATGGTGCTCTCCTTGAGCGGTTGGAGAAGGGGTGAGGAGTGATGCCCAGATCCTCACTGGGGTTTGATGGCTACGCTTCAGCAGCGCCGAAGGGGTGCGTGTGGATTCCGATGGACAGGTCCATCGCCCACGTGCCTTCCATTTCGATGCCACCCCCGCCTCCCCCAGCCTCAATGTCGGCGTTGTGGATGGACACAAGATCCATCAGGTCCATCTGGAAGGTCAACCGAGACGCGAAGGGAGCCTGATAGGCTTGCTCGATGGCCGTCATGGCCGGATGAATCGGCCTCTCGTTGATGGGAGAGGGGGACAGATGGGTGTTGTCGCAGAGTTTGCACACGATGGACTCCATGTCCTTGGTGGGGTTGAGGGGTGGTAAGCCGGACCCTCACCGGCATCTGCTCAGCCCCGCTTTGGAGACTTCATCTGGGCTCGAAGGGCTCGGCTCGCAGCAGCCTTTGCAGCCTTCTTGGCCTTGGACTTGGCCTTTCCGCCCTTGCCAGTGGTCTTGGCGGTGTTGGTGTAGGCCACAGCGTAGCGCCGCTTTTGGCGAATCAGCTCCCGACGAAGGAAACCAGCCTTGCCCTTCAGACCGCCAGTGTTGAAGGTGTTGCCGTGGATGTCCTTGAGGTCGGCCAGCAGGCTCTCCCAGTCCTCTTCCGAGAGCTCGGCATCGCCACAGTAGGAGAACCGATCGAGGACCGTCTGAGCGAGGTTGAAGACCCGATCCACTTCTTCCCGTGGAGTCTTGCTCGGCATCTTGCCGATGCTCACCTTGCGCTTGCCCTCTGCCGGAAGTCCTCGGCGGACAACGATGGTTTCCAATGCCTTCGACATGGTGCACTCCAAGTGCGGTGTTGATGGTACTGCTCCGACCTTCGGAGCCCCCTGAAAGGGAAAGAAGCCACCTCGTGAGGGCGGAAGATGGCTTCTTTGCCGCTCAGGAAGCGGGAGGGTTGTTGATCCGGACCCTCACCGGAACTTCTCAGCAGCAGTCGCGAGGCTCGCAGACCTTGCGGCCTCCGACACTCACGAAGGAGCGAGTGCCGTCCTGCTCGACCACGAGGCAGGTCAGCTCGCCGCCGAACACACACCCAGTGTCGATGCCGGTCGAGTGCTCACGCACATCGGGGCCGTCCATGAAGGGCTCGTGGCCGAAGACCACATGGCCGAACCGACCATCCCAGACTTCAGTCCAGAAGGGGTCGTCGGGCTGCTCGGTTCCGAGAGGCCGGAACTTCCCGGTGTCCTTGCAGACGAAGCGGGTCATTTGAATCTTTTGGAACCGCTTCCGTTTGGAGTTGGACAAGCCGTTGAACTCCTCCATGGTGGGGAAGTGCTCAAGGTTGCCGGGGATGCCTCCGTGGACGACGAGGATACCGTGCTCGGGGACATGGTGGAAGGGGACGAACCCCTCCATGAACTCGATGTCCTCGGGGGACAGCATCTTGGTGATGTCGTTGACCTCACCCTCACGGACCTTGCCGTTGGATAGGTTCTTGCGGTGCTGGCGGTGTTTGGACTCGTGGTTTCCCTCGACAACCACGACGTTCCGGGTCTGGGAGAGTCCGCGGACGAACTGAACGACGCCGGGGGAGTCATCCCCCTTGTCTACCAAGTCCCCCACGAAGATGATGGTGTCTTCGGAGGTGGGGTTGATGGTGCAAATCAGATTACACAACTCGGGGAGCATCCCATGGACGTCACCGATGAAAAAGTGCTTTCCGGGCATGTGAACTCCGTGGTGTGAGTGCAGGAGGTAGTGGTGAGGGTTTGTCACCCGGTCCCTCACCGGGGGTCACTCAGCAGGAGCGGCGCAGCCCCTTGCACCCCACGGGACGCCCGCTCTCGTCCCGGACGAGGTCGCCGGGACTGAGGACGTCGGGGCGGGGAGCCGCACTTGCGACCATCCCCGAGACGATGAGGAAGACTCCATCCTGTGGGTCGGGGAGGCCGGTGACCTCCCCCGTGACGGTGCGGCACGTCGGCACGTCTCCGATGAAGGGCGCCGCAGTGGAGAAGGTCGCTACACGGGCGACCTCGCCGCTGGGGTCGATGATGACCACACCCTTCCCGGTGTGGATGTTGATGACGTGGGGAGTCAGGTTGACGAGACGCATGGGCTCTCCTTGAGCGTGGTGATGGTGTTGAGGGTTGGTCACCCGGTCCCTCACCGGGGGTCACTCAGCGACGACGACGCTTCAGGTGACCACGGACCCAGATGAGTCCTTCGGGAATCTCCTCGGGAGCCCCACCGCCGTCCACCAGCCGAGCGTTCTCAGCCTTGAGACGCTTGTTCTCCGCCATCAGCATGGCGATGTCGTCGTTGGTGGCGAGGGCCGCCAACACCTTCCCGAGGGTCTGAGGCGGCTCCACAGCCTCGACCGTCTCCTCGGGGGTCTCGACGACCTTGACCGGGACGGCCTTGGTGCTCAGGAGGCCGGTGAGCCACTCCTGCGCCTTCTCCCGGCGAGCCTTGTCCTGACGAATCACCGTGTTCATCTTGGACAGCCCGGCCCGGTTCCAGTTGGGCAGACCCATTCCGGCGAGACGCTCAGCAGCCTCGGTGGCCCGGAGGTCACCGGTGTTCAGGCCGCCCTTCGACGGCATGAGGAAGGCGAACACCTGTCCCTTCGAGGGAGCAGCCGTCGGGTCGCTACCCACCCACTCCTGAAGGCGCTGGTCCTTCTTGCTGAGGTTCTTGCCGTTGCTGCCGTGCGAGGGGCGGGAAGTGCCCATGTGGACTCCAAGTCCGGGGTGACTGATGCTGTTTCGGCCCTCCGTAGGCCAATCATCAGGGAGGCGGATCAGCCTCCGACAGCAGGGGGTTGCCCCCCGTTGGGCCTACTGGCCCGGAGTGAAGGTGAATACACGGTGTTCGGGGTACTTTTCCCGAAGATGAAGAAGCCACTCATACTGCTGTTGGGGGTTTCGGCAGTGGATGGTCTCCACTGCTTCGCCAGTCGAGGTGGTCACTGATACGCCGTACTGGTACGCCATGATGCTCTCCTTGAGCAGGTTGGGGGAATGGTTGGGGATGGTTGGGGGTTGGTCACCCGGACCCCCTACCGGGAACTGTCAGCCTCAGAAGGCGAGACCGTCAGTGCTGCCAGTCAGGTCCAGCTCATGCTCCTCGATGTCGGGGACCTCGACGGTCTTGACCGTCGCGTTGAGGGCGGCGATACCCGCCGTGAACTTGGCGAGGTCGATCTTGCCCTCAGCAAATGCCGTAGCGAGGATCGCCTTGGGGTCAGCGACCACAGCAGCAGCAGCAGCAGGAGCAGCGGGAACCGTCTTGGTGGTGGTCTCCACCTTGGTGTGACCCTTCAAGCCGAGGATGCCCCACACACCGTCGAAGCCCGACTTGCGCTGCTTGTTCTTCAGGAAGGTGATGGCCTTGGAGACTTCATCCTTCCCCGCACCCTGCTCAGCGAGCCAACTGGCGGAGGCCGTGAAGAATGCGGTGCCGTTCTCCGCCTCGATCGCCGGGAGCCAGTCGGCGGCCTTCAGGCCCAACTTGCTGTTGACAAGGGTGTTGAGGAACCACACCTGACGGGAAGAAGCGGTTTCGGTAGCAGCCATTGTGACCTCCAAGGTCGGTAGTGTCTACAGAGTAGACGGTGGGTAGTCCTACTCCGTAGGACCAGTAGTGGTTGTCGGAGACAACCCTGTCAACATCGACAGAATCAACGGTTGGACCGTCAACCATCGTTATCGTCGTTGTCAACAAAATCGTCATCCAACAATAACAGTGATTCAGCCATTTTTTTGTTTTAAGGTTTAACTCCGAATCCTTTTACTCACGTACGTGATGTGTACGTCCGGGCGGACGTGCGGTGCGCGTACGTCCGTACGTGTCGTACGGAGCAGGCGTACGTGTAGACGTACGGCAGGCGTACGTGTCGTGCGCATTGCACGTTGCGTACGGTCCGTACTTTCCGTTCAACACGTACGGGTGCATGCACGTACGCGACTCGTAACAGGTAATAGCGTAAAGAACATTTCTCACAGAAAGCGCACCCTCATGTGCCTGAAGAAAACCTGCTGTAACTGTAAACGTGTAAAGAAGTATTCTCAGCCGCCGCGTTTCCCTCATGTGTCTCCAAGGAGGAGGAAGTAGATGTGTCTATATGTGTATGTCTTAGTGTCAATCTAACACTAAGTACTACATGTATAGAGATACACATACTGGGGCACACTCGGGGACACACATAGAGAATGTGGGAGAGTTGAGAAAGGTTTGTTACGCTATTACAGTTACACATTCAATCTGAGACACACATGGGGAATGTGCGAGGGCTGAGAATGATTCATTACACTTTTACAGTTACGGGCGCTCTTGACACCGACCTGTAAAGGCAATACGCCACATACACAGTGTGGAGCGAAGATGAAGGATTTCTCTGAGTGGTTGATCTTGACGCGCAAGCTCTCCAAGGGGAGCGCACGGGTGTATGTCTCGAACGCCCGTTCGGTTCTGACAGCTGCGCCTGAAGAAGGTGTGACACAAGCGTTTCTGACGGAGTACATGGATGCCAACCCGGCCAAGCGGACTCCCTACAGGGTCTTTCGGGAATGGGCTCTGGAGAAACACGGCATGGACCTCCCCATTCTCCCGAACAAGCCGTCTGGTCGTGCCCGGAAACACATTCAGGAGAAGGAAGACACCTCCATCGTGGAAGAAGTGCCAGAGTCAGTCCTTCATGCGCTCGGAGAGATGCTGCAGGGGTCCATTACGCCGAAGATCGTGTCGAAGCTGATGTGGGGGCATCTCATTCATGTCCCCGAGAAGCATCGGTATGAGTGCCCTACGCCGGGCGACCTTGAGACCATCACAGTCTTGCCCGAAGCATATGTGAACACTGTTCGAGATTGGGCCCAGCCGGCTCAGGGGAAGGAGCTCTACACACCACTCGTTCCCCGGAAGCCCGGTTCGTTGAAGCCCATCAACTGGGCGTGGCTCGAACTTACCCTTGCAGTTCGTAAGCGAACCCAAGAGATGTGTTGAGCCGCTTTACTCGACCCTCTTCGAGCAAGGCTTCGAGGCTTTCCTGAACAGGACGTTTTCTCATCTTCAGGCGTCCGAGGATTTCCCCGAAGGTTGCTGTTCCGCCTTTGGAGTCGATGGCGTCAATGACGGATCTTCTCATCCGCGCGTCTGCGTGCTCTGCGATGACATCAGACAGGTCTACGAGACTGCGGATGTGCAGCTCTGTGATAGCGACGGCAGGCTCAAGAAGGTCCATGCCCATCTTCCACGGCTGGCCGGCTTGAGCTGCGCCGTAGTCCCAGCCCAAGACGAGGGCGATCTTCCTTGCCATCGTAGGCGCACGAGCACGAATCCCGATGATGTTTCCCGGCAGTTTCCGCGTGCTGACGTCGTGATACCAGTTGTTCCAGTAGTTGCCAGCCTGTGTGGTCAGCCCAGTACACCAGCCCGCTGTTGGCATGTTCGCGCGGAGTCGCAGCCCGTCTACGAGTGTCTGGGTGAGACGGCTGTCTCCAACGGGGTTGGGGTCCGTGCGCTCGCGTCTTCCATACAGGACGAGCCATCGCCCCATGAAGCCGCCGGTCCAGTCCTCGGCCAAGGTGTGCTTTTCGAGGTACGGGATAGAACAGGCAGCCCCAATGCTCAGGCGCGGATTGTCTGCCCGAATCACGACACGCGTGCCCTGACGAGCAGCCTTGGCCCTTTGCTGCGGGTGGCAGTCCCATGCATCTGCGAGCAGCGTCTTGATGGGCTCAAAGTAGCCACGCTGACCGCTGGAGAGGAACTTCCCGAACTCGCTGATGGGGATGAACTGACTCTCTTGCTCTGCGAGAGATTCAATCAGTCCTTCTGCCGAGCCGGGGTAATCTCCGATCAACCCGTTTGCGGCTTGGTCAAGCAGGTCCTTCCCGATGTTCAGTGCGGTACTCTTTCGGTCTTCACCACTCCGCCCCACGCACAGGACAAAGTTGTTCGCGCGGAGAGCACCGGCATAGTGCATCCCGTAGGGAATGGGACACGTCGTACCGAGGACAGCAAGTCCCACACCGACGTGATAAACCAAGGGGGCAGTCGTCTGCCGGGTAGCATGAACGACATACGTGCGAATCCAAGAACTTTCTGGCAACATCGCAACGGCATCAACAGCTTCAGCTTCACTAACGGGCACCGTTCACCCTCCATCATCTGTGCTGCCGCTGGAGTAGCAAGCCCTGTGACAGATGTCAATGCCTCATCTGCATGCGGGTAGCACTGGAGGTGTCTGCGCCTTACCGGATCACCCGTTATGCCGGGCAGCAATGACTACTCGCTTCACACCCTCCAATCTGTCCTTCTCTGACGAGGAGCAGCTCAAGCAGGCCCTCAAGCGGCTGCGCGTGTCAGCCCGCAGGTTGGAGGTAGCACTCGAAGAGGGACAGGCGCTTCCTCCCCCATGGGCGCGAGCGGCTATTCTGAAGGCGAGCATCGCGGTATACCAAATCGCGAAGATGGCCGGCGGAAAGAAAAAAACGTCTGCCCGCAAGAAGTCCTTGAAGAAAGAGAAGAAGCCATGACCCGGAACACGGTTGCAATCATCGGAGCAGCACTTGGAGCCGTGGGCGCGAAGATGCTGTATGAGCGCATTCACCCGGACGAAGAGATTGGTCTGCCGGTGTACCTCGCCGGGGGCGCAGTCGGTCTGGCCGCCGGGTATCACCTCGCAACCAACAACGCCGGGATGATGCAAGCGCTCAACAACGGCAAGAAGGGCACCGGGAAGGTTGGCAAGCAAGCCATCGCTCTGCTTGAGCAAATCAATCCGAACAGCCTCTACCGCGACGAGGTGACGTCGGATGTGAAGATCGGACTGGTCTACCCCAACGAGAAGACAGTCGGGACGTTCTGATGCTGTACGCTTGCGTAAATCCGTTTGTCGCCCGACGGAATCGCCCGTCTGCGGAAGACCTGACCCACGCGCTGATCCTCCCTGACGATCATGACATTACACTGTCGAAGTTCCCCGGTGTTGTGACGGCAGAAAAAACCGGCTTCGGTGAGCCTGTTCATAAAGAGCTCCGCGTCAAGATGGGCGTGGTAGACGAACTTCTCACGGACGGGACCAACCGCTACTGGGACCCGCCGAGAGATGCCAAGGGTCAACCCTTTAGCCTCTACCCGTACCAGCTCGCTGGAGTCACTTTCACTCTCGCGAAGAAGGGCAGAGCCCTCATCATGGACCCAATGGGGCTGGGCAAGACGCTTCAAGGCATCGGAGTTCTTGCTGCCGGAGGGGCGCGTAATGACGAGGCTCTTCCCAACGATGTGCCTTACATGCCGGCCGTTGTTGTTTGTCCCGGAAACGCAAAAGCTGCTTGGGAAACAGACCTCCGCGAATGGACGCCACACATCAAGGT
>JBDHHA010000134.1:0-12270 GCA_039589615.1 Gemmatimonadota bacterium | reverse complement strand
GCCTACATTCCCACGAACGTCATCTCGATCACCGACGGCCAGATCTTCCTCGAGGCCGACTTGTTCTACTCCAACGTCCGTCCGGCCATCAACCCGGGCATTTCGGTGTCCCGGGTGGGAGGCAACGCGCAGATCAAGGCCATGAAGCAGGTGGCCGGGAAGCTGCGGCTGGACTACTCCCAATACCGCGAGCTCGAGGCGTTCGCGCAGTTCGGGTCGGAGTTGGACCAGGCGACCCAGCGCCAACTGGAGCGGGGAGCGCGGGTGGTGGAGGTGCTCAAGCAGCCGCAGTACCAGCCGATTCCGGTGGAAAAGCAGGTGGCGATCATCTTCGCCGTCAACAACGGGTATCTGGACGACGTCGATGTGGGTGGCATCAAGAAGTGGGAGGAGGCGTTCCACTCGTTCATGGATGCGCAGCACCCCGATCTGCTGGAACGAATCAAGACGGAGAAGAAGCTCACCGGCGACTCCGAGGCGGATCTCAAGCAAGCCATCGAAGCATTCAAGGCGCTACGGTAAATGGCCAAACCTCGCGAGCTGCGCCGGCGGATCAAATCCGTTGAAAACACGCGCCAGATCACGAAGACGATGGAGATGGTGGCCACGTCGAAGCTGAAGCGTGCCCAGGATCGGGTGGTGGCGGCACGCCCGTATGCCGCGGCGCTGGCCGAGATCATCGCGGATCTCCACGATCCCGATTTGGCTGAACGGTTCCCGCTGTTGCGGCGACCCGAGGGCGGCATTCGCCGTGCCGCCGTCGTGGGGATTACCAGCAACCGTGGACTGTGCGGCGCTTTCAACAACAACCTCATCAAGGAGACCCGCGCCCGCGTCGCCGCGTTCGAAGCGGAAGGGGCGGAGGTCGAGCTGCACCAGATCGGCCGCAAGGGGGTCGGGTACTTCAAGTACATTGGCCGGGAGATGGGTGCTGCGTATCAGGACATCACCGACCGCCCGACCATGGACGATGCGACCCGCGTCATCGAAGGGTTGATGGCACGGTTCGAGGCCGGCGAGCTGGACGCCGTGGAGGTGATCTTTGCCAAGTTCGTGAGCGCGATCTCCACGCCACCCACCGCGGTGCGCGTGCTCCCCGTGGATGTGGAAACAGTAGGGGGCCAGGAGGAAGACCAGGGGCCGAAAAATTACATCCTGCATCCGTCGGCCGAAGAGATCGTGGGGGCGGTCCTTCCGCTGTACGTACGGAACGCGATGTACCGGGCGCTGGTCGAGACCGCCGCGTCGGAGCAGGGTGCGCGGCGGACCGCCATGAAGAACGCGACGGACAACGCGGGCGAGATGATCGACAAGCTGCGCCGCATCTACAACAGGGCGCGCCAGGGACAGATTACACAAGAGATCTCAGAGATTGTCGGCGGCGCAGCGGCGCTGCAGGGATAAGGGGACGAAATGGCAGCCGAGAACAATATTGGGAAAATCGTTCAGGTGATTGGACCCGTGCTCGACGTGGAGTTCGAGCCCGAATTCCTGCCCGAGTTGTACAATGCGCTCAAAGTGGAAAACGACGGTGGGGGCGACGGGGTGCCCATCAAGCTCGTGGTCGAGGTCCAGCAGCACATCGGCCGGAACCAGGTGCGCGCCGTGGCCATGAGTAGCACCGACGGTGTGGTGCGTGGGATGGACGCGGTGGACACGGGCGGGCCCATCACCATTCCGGTGGGTGACGCCGCGTTGGGGCGCATCTTGAACGTGATCGGTGATCCGGTGGATGACGGCGAACCGATTCCCAGTGACGTCGAGCGGTGGCCCATCCACCGCAAGCCGCCGGAGTTCAAGGATCTCGAGCCGAAGACCGACGTGTTCGAGACGGGCATCAAGGTGGTCGATCTCCTGGCCCCCTTTGTGAAGGGCGGTAAGATCGGTCTCTTCGGCGGCGCCGGCGTGGGCAAGACGGTCGTGATCATGGAGCTCATCAACAACGTGGCCATGGGCCACGGCGGCCGCTCGGTGTTCTGCGGCGTGGGCGAGCGGACGCGGGAAGGGAACGACCTCTATCTCGAGATGAAAGAGAGCGGCGTGCTGGAGTCCGCCGCGTTGATCTACGGACAGATGAACGAGCCACCCGGCGCCCGTCTTCGGGTGGGACTGTCGGGCCTCACCGTGGCGGAGTACTTCCGCGATCGGGAGGGCCAGGACGTCCTGGTGTTCATCGACAATATCTTCCGCTTCACGCAGGCCGGTTCGGAAGTGTCCGCGCTCCTGGGCCGGATGCCCAGCGCCGTGGGATACCAGCCGACGCTCGCAACGGAGATGGGTGACCTGCAGGAGCGGATCACTTCCACGAACAAGGGATCCATCACGTCGGTACAGGCCATCTACGTTCCCGCCGACGACCTCACGGACCCCGCCCCGGCGGCGGCGTTCAGCCACCTGGACGCCACGGTGGTGTTGAGCCGGGCCCTCACCGAGATCGGCATCTATCCGGCGGTGGACCCGTTGGACTCCTCCAGCCGGATCCTCGACGCCCAATACCTGGGCGACCGGCACTACGACGTGGCCGTCGAGGTGCAGCGGATCCTGCAGCGGTACAAGGATCTCCAGGACATCATTGCCATTCTCGGTATGGACGAATTGTCCGAGGAGGACAAGGCGCTGGTAGCGCGGGCACGGCGGGTCCAGAAGTTCCTTTCCCAGCCGTTCCACGTCGCGGAGGCGTTTACCGGCACGGCGGGTAGCTACGTCAAGATTCAGGACACCATCGAGAGCTTTGGTCGGGTTGTATCCGGAGAATTCGACAGCCTTCCCGAGCAAGCTTTCTACATGGTGGGTGGTATCGACGAGGTCATCGAGAAGGCCAAGGAACTGGAAGCATCGTGATGCACGTCACTGTGATTGCGCCCGAAAATGCTGTATTTGAGGGCGATGCCGACGCCGTTGTTGCGCCGGCATTTGACGGTGAGGTCGGGATTCTACCGAGGCACGCTCCGTTCATGACCCTGCTGGGGGATGGACGCCTCACCGTTCGACAGGGAGATACGGATCATGCCTTTCATGTGAAGGGTGGATTCTTGCAGGTGGTCCGGGACAACGTGAGGGTCGTCGCGGAACACGCGAGGCCCGAGGAGTGACGTACCATGCGAAGTGTCGTTGGAGCGACAGTAGCCTCTATCATCTTCGTCTCGAGCGCGTCGGCACAGGCCAGCGGGCTCGCTTCGTTCAACGCCCCCTATCGATCGTTTGACCGGCACGAAGCGGGTTTTGCAGTAACCTTTCCAGGCCTCGACGATGCCGCCGTCGAGGGCCTCTATCGCTTCGGCAAGGGTGACCTCGACATCGGCTTCCGGGGCGGTGTGTGGTTCATCGACGCCGGCGCCGCCAACGACGAGATCATCGCCCTCGGCGTCGAGGCACGCCAGCGGATTCTCACCCATTCGGAGGATTTTCCCGCGGACGGGGCCCTGATCATCGGTGCGGGCGCCCAGATCGGTGCGGTGGACAACTTCATTCCGTCGGCGGGTGTGTCGTTCGGCCGGCGGCTCGACCTCGAGGATTCCGACGTCAGCATCATTCCCTTCATCCAACCCCACATGTGGTGGTTCATCGGTGATAACGACGAGCTGCTGTTCAGCCTCGGACTCGGAGCGGACTTCCGGCTGTCGCCGCGCTTCGATCTCCGGGTGAGCGCGGGGATCGGCGACATCGACGGCATATCGATTGGCGCCGTCTGGATCAGATAACAGCGAAAACTCACGAACGTCGACGCGCGGCGTCTGCGAACTCCTAGGAGGAATTTTCATGAAGCGTTTCACGATGTTTGGTGCGATTCTCACGCTGGGCCTGGCTCTTGTTGCGGGCCCGGTTGTGGCGCAGATGAACAGCATCCCTGTGTACCACAACCCCAAGGGCGGGAGCGGCCTGCTGTTGGCGGCCGACTTCGGCAAGGGGGCGAACGACGATTCGGGCAAGAACACGGCATTTGCGTTCCGTACCGGCTTCGGCGTGGGTCCCGTCACGTTCGGGGCCAGCATCGGAACGGTGAATCCCATGGTGGGAACGGAGCGGCAGAGCGAGACGCAGTGGATGGCCAACATGGGCCTGCGGCTGTTTGGTGGCGGTCTGGCTCCTGTGTCCCTGAGTCTCCAGGGTGGGTACGGTGTCGTGAACATTGACGGCTCGGGAGTGGCCGGCGGCGACTTCAAGATGGTCAGCATCCCGGTGGGCTTGGGCCTGGGATTCACCGTGCCGGCGCCCACCTTCAACTTCGAGCCGTGGATCGCGACCCGCGTCCAATACACGCGAAACGAGATCGATACCTTCAACGCCAATCAGGTTGGTTGGGGCGTGTCGCTGGGCATGGACTTCAGCTTCCTGCTGGGCCTGGGCATTCACATCGCCGGCGACTGGGAGATGAATCCCTTGGAGGCCATTGAGGGAATAGCGGGGGCGGAGATTCCGGAGACGAAGCCTTTCACGTTCGGGATTGGCCTCAACTACCGCATTTCCATCCCCGGGCTGCCGGGTGTCCCCATCGTGCCGGGCGTGTAGTCGGCGCAGCAGCATTCAAATCGGTCCGAAAGGGCGCCGCGTGCACCGCGGCGCCCTTTTCTTGTCCGGGATGCATTACCTTGTCCGCGTCGAATGCCCGCGGGCGAAAGGCACGCGGAGCTGCCATTGAGGAGGAAGCCATGAGCCGAGCCGGAGTGGCCTGTGCATGCGTGATCGGTGGCCTGTCGCTGACGGTGACGTCGGCAGCGGCGCAACTGAACAGCATTCCCGTGTACTTCAATCCAAAGGGGGGGACCGGGTTGATGGTCGCGGCCGACTTTGGCCGAGGGGTCAATGACGATTCCGGTCAGAACACGGCCTTTGGTGCCCGGGCGGCGTTGGGGATCGGGTCCTTCACCCTCGGCGCCGGGATCGCCTCGGCGAACCCCCTCGTGGGGACCGAGCGGCAGACCGAGCTGCAGTACATGGCCAACGCCGCGCTCCGCGTGTTCGGCGGTGGCTTGGTGCCCATCTCGGTGAGCCTTCAGGTCGGCGTTGGGGTACTGAAGGTGGACGGCTCGGACACCGGTGCGAGCGACGCGGACCTGATCACGGTGCCCCTCGGAGTGGGTGTCGGCTTCTCGATCCCGACGCCGGGTTTCAGCGTGGAGCCGTGGATCGCGCCGCGCTACACGATCAACAAGAACGAGATCGAGTCGATCCCGTCGTTCAACCAGGGTGGATTGGGCCTCTCCGCCGGGGTCAATCTCGGCTTCATCATGGGGCTCGGATTGCACGTGGCCGCCGATTGGCAGTCCCTGCCGGAAAAAATGGTGACGCCCTCGTTCTCGGCGTTGGAGACCTCGTCCTTCCTGTTGGGTGTGGGAGTGCACTACACGTTCCACATTCCCGGATTGCCCGGCGTCCCCGTCGTTCCCGGCGTCTAACCCCTCGCCGTGGCCTCCAGCGCGACGGAACGCCCCCGCGGAGCATCACGCTAAGTGCGGGGGTTTCAGGGGCGGAGGGCCAACACTAGCTTTCGGGGCGCCCGCGCCCGGGCGCTTTTGGTGCGGGCACTTTCGACCCGGATGGGGATTTGACCTTGAGGCGATTCAGTCGATTCATCGTGATGGCGAGCGTGGTGGGTATGCTGAGCGGATGCTCCCTGGCGTTCGACGCCAGCACCCTGGGCGTGAAGGTGAGCATGGCCGAAGACGCAGGCCAACCCCGCCAGGGCACCGAGTTCCAGGTCTCGAAGAAAGCCGTGTTCCTCTTCTTCGGCGTACTGACCGCCTCCAACCCCAGGCTGGACAACGTGCTGGGAAGCCAGCTCCTCGATGGCTCGGAAGTACAACATCTGGAGATCAAGGTCCGGAGCCGGTGGAGCGACATTCTGGTGTCCGTGCTGACGGTGGGGCTGGTTGTCCCCAGGTCCGTGACGTTCCACGGGTACGTGGTGCCCGAGGACGGTGGCTCGGCCCCCTAGCCGGCCCGTCTGCTTTCACACCCCCAGCAGTCCTTCCAACGCGATGACCGATGTGACGGCAGCGCCGCCGTCGAGCTGATCCCGTGCGGCCCGACCGGCGGCAGCTCGGGCCTCGGGGTGGTCCAACCAGGCGGCCCATCGTCGAACCAGATCGCGCACGGGATACCGGCTGCGGAGCGCTCGCACCCCCTGGGTCTGGACGAACCGTCTGGCGGCCGGGTCGTGGAGGACGTTGGGGCCGGCGATGACCGGGATTCCCCGAGCGGCAGGCTCCGCTACCGAGTGTACACCGTGAGTGCCGAACCCGCCGCCGACGTAGGCGATGTCGGCCAGCCCGTAGAGATCCGACAGCACCCCCATGCGGCTCACGACGAGGAGTTGGGCACCGCCGACGTCCGCCGCTCCGTCCCAGCTCGCGGCCTCGAGGCCCCGGTCCTCGGCCCGCGCGAGGATCCGGGAAATCCCCACTGGTTTCGGTTCGTGGGGGACCACCATGAGTCGGACCGGCGACGCCCGGGACACGAGCTTGGCGAAGGCATCGATGAGCACCTCCTCGTCGGGGGCGTGGGTGCTCCCGGCCACCATCACTGTCCCCGCCGACGCCCAGCGGGCCGCCGGGCGAAGGACATCGTCCCGAGGCGCACGCTCCAACAGGTACTCGTCCCGGGGATCCCCGGTGACGTGGACGGCCTCCCGCCTGGCGCCCAGGCGAACCCAGCGGGGGACCTCGTCGGCGTCCCGAACCCCCACGAACGCCACCTGCCGATGGACGGCCGCCAGGATCTCTCTGGCAGGCCACGTGAGGCGGGCACTGTGGGGCCCCACCGCGCCCCCCACCACCGCCACCGGTACGCCTCGGGAGGATGCTCCCGTAACCATCTCGGGCCATAGATCGCCCCGGGAAACCACGATGATCTCTGGACGTAGTGCAAGGAAGACGGCGGCAACGGCCGACGGCAACTCGGCGGGGGCGTAGTCCGTCCGGTCGAAGGGGAGGGCGTGTGGCCAGGTGGTGAGGGATGGGGAGCGGTGTGTCAGCACGGTCTGCCACGAGGGGTGGCGCTCCCGCATCCGGGAGGCGATGGGGACGAGGACCTGGGCCTCGCCCACCGACGCGGCGTGGAACCACACCAGGGGCTCCTCGGTGCGGTACGCCTGTGCCCACTGGGTCCACCCCGCGGCGGCGGCGCGATGCCCGGCTCGGGCCCGGGCCAGCTTGCTCTTGGGCAGCGGGATCGTGTGGAACAGTCTGGCGAGGGACCGATAGGCGAGGTTCATATTGAAGAATATGATGCTGACTGACTATCTGAAGGCCACAAGGCAGGCGCGCTACAGCATCACGTTTGCCCTGCCGCTTCTGCTCCTGTACGAGGGGTTGGCGGCGGTGATGTCCCAATCCGATGCGGCGAACATTCGCAACGGGGCGGACGTGCTGCTCAAGACGGTGTTCGTGGCCTTTGGGGGCCGCGCTGGGGTGACCCTCTTCAGCGTGCTGCTGTTGGGGGTGGGTGCGTGGTTCGTGTTCCGAGACGTCCGGAAGCATCCCGGCCGCCTGCAGTCAGCGTACCTCGGCGGGATGTTGGCGGAGAGCGTGGTGTACGCGGCTGTGCTGGGGACGGTAGTCTCCACGTTGTCGTCACTGCTCCTCTCGGGCTCGCTGGCCGTCGTTCAACAGGGGACCTTCGAGCAGTTCACGTTCGGAACGCAACTGGTGGTGTCCCTGGGCGCCGGCCTCTACGAGGAGCTGCTGTTCCGTGTACTGATGGTCTCGGGGTTGGTGGCCCTCGGGCTGTGGTTGGGGTGGCGCCGGCCGGTGGCTATCGGCGTGGGGGTGGTGGGCAGCGCGCTCATCTTCAGCGCCTTCCACTACGTGGGCCCCCTGGGGGACACCGTCACGGTGGCGTCATTCACGTTTCGGGCGGTGGCGGGCCTCGTCTTGAGCGGCCTCTATGTGGCCCGGGGCTTTGGGATCGTGGCGTGGAGCCACGCCCTCTACGATGTGGGAATCGCGGTGCTGACGTAGGGCGCGTCTCTCGGCTCCTCGTTCAGGAGCCCCCTCCCGTGGTCTTGGCCACGTAGATCGAGTCCAGAATCGACCGCCACACATCGATCTCCTGCGCACCGGTGAAGGCGCCCTGTTCGACGATGAACGTGGGCGTGGTGTTGAGGCCGGCCTGAATGGCCACCTGAACGTCCCCGGCGATGACCATCCGCACGGAGCCATCCTCGATGCACTGGGTGAGCGCGGCCTGCTCCAAGTCCATGTCTTCCCCGAGGGACACGAAATACGGTGTGGGGTTGCTCATGGGGCCCCAGGTTTCCTGTGTCGCGAACAGGCGGTCGTGCATGCCCCAGAACTGATCCTGCGCCGCCGCACACATGGCGTACTCGTGTGCCTCCGCGGCGTTGGCGTGGATTGAGATGAGTGGAAGGTTCAGGAACGTGATCTTGGCCTTCCCGGTCTCGATGTACTCGGTCTGGAGAGCCCCCCAGGTAGAATCGATGAACATCTTGCAGTACGGACACTGAAAGTCGCTCAGCTCGTAGATCGTGATGGGGGCGTCGGCAGATCCCTTGGTCCGGGCTCCCAGCATGGGATCCGAGGGCTCCTGTTGAAGGGAGACACCGGGTGTATTGGTGGCCCCGTTCGCGGCGGGAGCGCGCACCCATACGGTCACGGCGAGTCCAGCCAATACCAACGCTGCGGCGGCTGCTCCAAGCGTCTTGGCACGGTTCACGTCATACGTCCTTTGTCTGCAATGATCACGCGTGATCCTTCTACAACCTCCGGCGGCCCGGTTTCGTTCCGCTCAGCGGCGCCACCGGAAGGTAACATTGTGATCGGATAGAGGCGTAATGACGGGAACGAGGGAGCTCACGACGACGGGGACCCGCCAGATGATCTCCATGAACGGGTTCTCGGGATCGGGGCGCCGTGCCACGAACCACCACGGGCCCGGCTCCAGGGTGGCGTGGACCCGACCCAGGCTGTCCGTCGTAAGCGGGACGCTCTGGTACTCTCCCACCAGGCCCGGGAAGTCGCGGTACGCGTTCTCTTCCCACTGCCGGAGTGAATCCGCCGCCGCACCGGCCCTGACCGCCAGTTCCCGGTCATTCCCCAACTCCCGCCGCATCCGCCCCTCGAGCTCCGCCTCCTCTCGGGACAGGGCGTCGTAGGCCCTACGGAAGCGGCCGTACGCCTCCGCGTACTCGGCGGAGCCCCGCTCCATGCCGTGCAGCGTGTTGGCAAGATCCGCCACGGCCTGGCGGGCGCCCGCCCATTCCGAACTGAGGGCAGTGATCGAATCCGGGTCCTTGCGTTGGTATGTCCGCAGCTCCGCCTCGAGGTCGGAGAAATCCGGACGGGGCGTCGGGGCCGCGCGCTCCAGCGAGTCGAGTATCCGGTCGGCGTCGTACGGCAGAGCCGCGATCTCGAGGCCGACAAGGGGAACGTGGTCCAGGGAGACCCGCAACTCGACCTCGCCCTCATGTCCACACGCACCCATGAGAAGGCACGACATGAGAAAACCCGCCGGAGGGAACCGGCGGGTTTTTCTCGTGGTGTGCACCCGTTCTGTGTGAAGCAAGCCGAGGTCTTAGTCGACGATTCGTCCGCCGAAGTTGTACAGCCGCGGATCGACCGCCTTCCCGTCCTTCAGGACCTCGTAGTGTACGTGATGGTTGGTTGCCCAACCCGAGTTGCCCACCTCGGCGATAATCTCGCCCCGTACCACATCCTGGCCGGCGCGAACGTTCACCTTGGAGCAGTGGGCGTACCGCGTCTTGAGGCCGTCGCCGTGGTCCACCGTGACGGTGAGGCCGTATCCCACCTTGTTCCCCACGTCCACGACCCGACCGGCGGCTGCGGCCATGATGCCGGCGCCCCTGGGGGCCACCACGTCGGTGCCCTCATGAGGTCGATCGTCTTGGAAGATGGGGTGCTTGCGGTTGCTGCTGAAGGGGCTGGAGACGAAGCCGTCTACCGGGAAAATCGAAGGCAGGCGGTTGAGGCGGTCGTTGAATCCCGTAAGGGTGTCGACGGCCTGCTGGAACGATCCCGCCAACATGGTGGCGCGGCGGTTGAGGCTTTCCAGGGTCGAGCGGGCCACCAGCGTCCGCTGACCCATCACCGTTTCCGTCAACAGGAGATCGTCTGGGGTCTGCGTCGGCACCGGACCACCGACACCGGCCTGGAGCACGTCGGGGTTGGAGGGCTCGAGGCCCGCCAAGAGCCGGACGTTGCGATCCCGATCGGTGAGGGCGTCCACTGTGTCCGACAGCATGGCCACCATGCCGGTCATCTGGCTCAGCTCGCTGGCCAGGACCACGTTGCGACGCTCCAGCCTGTCCAGGCGGGACAACGCGACGCCCTTGGACACGGCCGTGAAGGTCAGTCCGAGCACGGCAGTGGCGAAGACAACCGCAAACCCCGTGAGAAATTTCAGGAGCCCAGCGGATACCCGCACTTCCCGAGTCGCACCGGCACCTTGAGGCACTACGAGAATTGTCCAGCGGCGCGTAGCCATGAACGTCCCCTCGTCGATCGGTTCCCAGATAGTTACATGTTCGGGCTGAAACAGCCTTCACTAAAACGGGGCAAGGCGTCGAAAGAAAGTACCGATTGTTCCCGCAGCCCGTCAACAGGATTATGCGTTTCTGGACAACTTGGCGCCGTGACGTCAGTCACGAACGCTAAAGGTGTCTTAACATCTTTTCATTAAAGGACTTACCGGCCCGTCTCGGGCTTGGGAAAGAGGGGGGGCGGCTTCACCACCGACGACCCCCCCAACTCCGGCCGCTGTAGGAACTCCCACCCGGCCTCCTCGACCCGGCCCGTTTGCCCCAGGGCCTCCCAGACCTGCTGGGTCTTGGAGGGGAGGAACGGGCTGGCCATGAGGGCGATCCGGGCGATGGCCCGGGTCAGGGAGGCCAGCACCGCATCCAGGCGTTCGGCGTCCCCCGTCTTGTGGAGGGTCCACGGAGCCGATTCCTCGACGAACTGGTTGGCCCGGGCCACGAGCTTCCACGCCTCCTGCCCCCCTACGTGGAGGAGGTGCCGATCCATGGCCGCGGCGTAGGCCGCCACCACGGCCTCACCTTCGGTATCGAGGCTCATTGTTTCTCCGCTCCGGGGCACGACGCCTTCAACGTACCGCACGATCATGGCGAGGACCCGGCTCGCGAGATTGCCGAAGCCGTCGGCCAACTCGGCCTCGTAGCGACTGTCGAACCGCTCCCAGCTGAAGTTGCCGTTGGCGTCCCACGGAATTTCCCGCAGCACGAAGTACCGGAGGGGGTCCACCCCGTGGCGATCGATGGCCTCTTGCAGGGTGACCGCCACGCCCTCGCTCTTGGAGAAGCGGGCGCCCGTGAACGTCATCCAACCGTGCGTCCAGATCCCCTTGGGGATCGGCAGGTCGGCGGCCATGAGCATGGCGGGCCACAGCGCGGCGTGGAACCGGAGAATGTCGGGGCCGATGACGTGCAAGTCGGCCGGCCACATCGCATCGAAGCCGGGTTCGGGAAAGCCCGTGGCCGAGAGGTAGTTGATGACCGCGTCGAACCACACGTAGACACTGTGGGACGGATCGTCGGGCCACGGGATGCCCCAGGGCAGCCGGGCCCGGCTGACCGAGATGTCCTGGAGGCCGTCGGACACCACGTTGCGGATCTCGTTCATCTTGGCCCGCGGCCGCACGAAATCAGGGTATTGCTCGTAGTGCTCCAACAACCGCGGCGCGAACTCCGACTGGCGGAAGAAGAAGTTGGGTTCCTCGACCCACTTGATCTCGCGAGTGAGGTGATCGGGGCAGCGACCGTCGTCAAGGTCCTTCTCGAGCTTGAACGCCTCGCACCCCACGCAGTAGTACCCGGCGTACGTGCCCTCGAAGAAGTGGCCCTTATCTCGGATGCGGCGAAACAACTCCTCCACGGCCGGGCGGTGCCGAGCTTCGGTGGTGCGGATGAAATCGGTATTGCTGATGTTGAGCTCGTGCCAGGCGGCTTCGAAGGAACCGGCAATCCGATCCACCCAATCCTGGGGATCCATGCCGGCGTCTTCGGCGGCTTGTGCCACTTTCTGGCCGTGCTCGTCCATACCCATGAGGAAGTGGACGCGGTGGCCCCGCAGTCGACGGTATCTGGCGATGCAGTCCGCACCGATCTTCTCGTACGCGTGGCCTAGGTGAGGCTCGCCGTTGGAGTAGTCGATCGCGGTGGTGATATAGAAACTAGTTGCCACCCTGGTCACCCTTGTTCGTGTCCTTCTTCTTGTGACGCCCCCGTCCCCGGCGCCGCTTCCGACGGCGTTGTGGTGTGGGCGACACGGCGGCGGC
>JBDHHA010000133.1:0-12369 GCA_039589615.1 Gemmatimonadota bacterium | reverse complement strand
CAAAACTAGGGCTGTACTAGTCTTGCCGCAACGCCACCATGGGATCGACTCGGCCTGCCCTCCGAGCCGGGATCCAGCTCGCGAGCAACCCCACCGAAGAAACAGCGAGGGCCACAGCACCAAACGTCCACGGATCGGTGGCACTCACTTCATGGAGAAAGCCCGTGAGCACCCGGGTCGTCATGAGGGCCGCCACGAGACCCACGGCCACGCCGATGCCGGCCAGCGTGAGGCTCTGACGCACCACCATCCACACGACCTCCCTATCTCCGGCTCCCAAGGCGCGCCGAACACCGATCTCATCCACGCGCTGGGCTACGCTGTGGGCCATGACGCCGTAGACCCCCACGGCGCCCAGAACCAGCGCCACCGAAGCGAACACACCCAGCAGGGTCATGATGAACCGAGGTCGCGCGACGGCCCGGGCTTCAATGCCGCTCATGGTGTATGTCCCCGCGATGGCCTGCCCTGGGTCCAGCTCTCGCACGATCCCCCGCACCGCCCCGGTCATCTCGGCGGGTTCCCCCACCGACCGGATCGCGAGGTACGTGGATCGAATCAAGAACGGGGGACCCTGGTTGTGGACATGGTAAATGTGGGGGAATACCTCACCCGGACCGTCATAGGTCACGTTCCCCACAACGCCGACGACGGTGTTGGGGGTGTTCCCAGCCGAGTGGCCTATCCGCTTCCCGATCGCGTCCTCTCCCGGCCAGTACTGCCTTGCTGTTTCCTCGTCGATGATCGCTACACCGGGGGCTCCAGGGCGGTTATCCTCGGCGGTGAACAGTCTTCCCCTCTGGAGTGGCACGCCGAGTAATCGGTGAATTCCCTCGCCTACCTCGATACGGGATGCCACGCAGCACGGCTGGCCTTCAATCGCCGAGGGCCGACCCTCGATGTGGAACCGCCCGTTTTGGTCGTCCCAGAGCAGCGGGGGGCGGGATATGAGAGACGCTCCCAACACCCCGGGCACGTTCCCGGCGCGCTCCACCAGTCGATCGAAGAAGACCACGGCTTCTTCCGGCGTGTATTCCGCTGCCGGGAGGGAGAACCTGGCAAAGAGGAGGTTGTCCGTTTGGAAGCCCGGGTCCTCGGCGAGCAGTCGCTCGAAGCTCCTCACCATGAGCCCGGCGCCCACCACGAGGAGGAGGCTCAGCGCGATCTCGGTCACCACGATGATCTTTCGCACCCGCATCTGACCCCGCCCCGCCGAACTCAATCGTCCGGACTCCTTGAACGCCGCCGCGAGGTCGATCGCAGCTTCCCGGAGGGCGGGCCACGCGCCGAAGGCCAGGGTCGAGAGGAGGACGGCGGCGCTAGTGAAGAGGAGCACGCGCTCGTCCAGGCCGATCTCCTCCACCCTTGGGATCGTTCCGGCATCCAGCGCCACCAACAGGTCGAGGCCGAGCCATGCGATCAGCAAGCCCAGCCCGCCCCCGAGCACGCCGAGCATGAGACTCTCGGTGAGGAGTTGGCGGACCAGCCGCCCCCGACCGGCTCCCAGCGCGCTGCGGACGGCCACGTCCCGGCGACGCCCTTCCCCTCGGGCGAGGAGCAGGCTCGCCACGTTGGCGCACGCGATGAGGAGCACGAACCCCACCGCACCCTGGAGCAGGAGAAGCGCCGGACGGGCGTCTGCCACCAGTCGATCCAACAGCGGCTCGACGAAGAGGCCGTGCCCCACGTGGTGGTCAGGGTAGTCCTCGGCCCACCGGCCCATGATGTCCGCCAGTTCGGACTCGGCCTGCTCGAACGTGACGCCCTGGGAGAGGCGGCCGATCATGACGAACCAGTGTCCTGTACGCCAGGTTTGGGCCGGGTTGAGGGGAAGCGGACCCCAGAGCTGAATGTTGGGGTCCGGGTAGTGGAATCCCGGAGGCATCACGCCCACGACCTCGGCGGGGATGGGCTCCTCGGAGACCTCCATCCCCAGGTCGACTATCCGGCCGACCACCGTGGAATCCCCGGCGAACCGCCGCTGCCAGAAGTCGTAGCCCAGGACGACCACGTTCGCAGGCTCGGCTCCTCCGTCCGCCTCTACCAAGACCCGGCCCAGGAACGGCGGAGTCCGCAACACGGTGAACATGCTGGGTGAAACCCATCCCGCCCGGATGACTTCGGGATCACCCTCCCCGGCGGTGATGGTGATGGGCTCGGTGGAGACGGCCGCGACCTCCTCCATGGAGCGGTTTTGGTTCTTGTAGTCGAAGTACTCCGGCGCGCCCACCGCGTACTCCGCGAAGTCGTAGCCGGTCTCGGGAAGGAAGTAGGTGTTGAGGTAGACGAGGTTCTCCGACTCGTCGTACGGGAGCGGGTGGAGCAGCACGCCGCTCACGACGCTGAAGATGGCCGAATTGGCGCCGATCCCTAACGCGAGGGTGAGTGTGACCGTCGCCGCCATGCCCGGGTTTCGCCGCAGCTGGCGCAGGGCGTATCGCAGGTCCTGGGCGAGGCCGTCGCCAAGCCCAGCGGCTCTCGAGCCCCGGGGGGCGGGGGGCCGGGAGCGTGCGCTCATCGCCGGCCGGATCGACCGGAATGTTTGCACCCAGTACCAACACCAGGCCTTCACGCGCGGGCCCTGTGACCGGAGCAGTGCGTGGCGGTCATCCAGATCGCGGATTACTTCATCCCGGACGTCCGCGGAGAGAACCATGCGAAGGACGAGCTTCGCCAGCCGTGGGGCACGCATGGTCACTTTCCCCCCAACTCGGGATGCAGGCGAGCCCTCGCCCACAGGCGTTGCAGCTCATTGTGGGAATCGCGCAGAGCTTGCGCGCCCGCCGGCTCGAGTCTGAACACCTTGAGCGGCCTTCCGCCGTCGCCGTCATCGGAGCCTGGCGCGGACCGCACGTGGCCCTTCTTCTCCAGACGTGCCAGCGTGATGTATACGGCTGCCACCGCCACCTCCCGACCCGTTACCGCCACCAGCTCGTCGAATATCCTGCGACCGGTCGCCTCGCCCTTCAACCGTGCGAGTGAGAGGAGGACGATCTGTTCGAACTCACCCAGGTACTTTCCCCTGCTCATTCACCGCTCCCGCGTATTTAACAAGATTGTCTGTTTAACAAAGTTAAATACACAACGCGAGCATGGAAGGTTCCGGCGCACAAAGGCAGCATCTTCTCGGCTGACGCCCCCTTGACGCCTCTTCCGCATCATGGTTCCACCATCGCCACCCAGGAGCCATGGTCTTGAAACGCTGCCTGTCATTTCTCGGATTAGTCACAACACTCTCTGCCTGCGTCGGGATCCCCACACCAGGTGGGCCGGAGCCCATGTCCTTCACCCCATCGCGACCCCTGGGCGTCCTTGCGCCGCCCCCACGCCCGGTGGCCCAGACAGACGGGTACCCGTTGCCCGTGGCGTTGCCGGAAGCTGTGGGGGACCGAGTCGTTGTCGAACCGATCGAGCGGTCGGAGCGGGTGGCAGAGGGATTCGCCTGGTGTCGATTGGCCTGGGATCTCGGGTTCTTCGATCCAATCATCGATTTCCTGGTTCCGGAACGCCCCCGCACCCCATCTTCTCACCCCGGCACGCCGTTGGTCTGGTGAAAGCGAAGAAACTCTCGGCTGCATGGCGGCTACTCCCGTCGGAACCGCACCTCCCCGTTCGCCGCCTCCACCGCAAGGCCAAAGGCCAGGCGCGACGCCTGCAACACCTTGCCATAGTTGATCGTCTCGGGGTCGTCCGACGGTTGGTGATAGTCCGGTCCCATGAATCCCCGCGTGATCAGAATGGCCGGGATACCCTTCTGGATAAACACCAGCTGATCGCTTCGCTGCACGTGGCTGTGGGGATCCTCCCCCTCGTTCAATCTCCAGTCCAGATTCGCCCTCACCTCCCGGTTGACGTTCCGGATGAGTCGCAGTAACTGGGGTCTCCCGTTCTCCGATCCCAGCGCGAGGAGCGCCTTGGGGAACTCCGGCGAGTTCCGGCCGACCATGTCCAGGTTGATATTGAGGACGATCTGCTCGATGGGCACCGGAGGGTTGTCGACGAAATACCGGGAGCCGAGGAATCCGCGCTCCTCAGCCGTGAGCAAGACGAAGATGATCGACCGCTTTCCCGGAACCATCCCGGCAGCCTCTGCCGCTTCGATGACGGCAGCCGACCCGCTCGCATTGTCGTCGGCGCCGTTGAAGACCACGCCGTCCCGGACGCCAACGTGATCCAAATGGGCCGTGACCACGATGTACTCGTCCTTCAAGACCCGGTCGGTTCCGGGAAGCAATCCGACGACATTCGTCGTGTTCTCGAACCGGATCTGTTGAAAGTAGCTCGGCGCCCCCCCTGAATCGGTGAACATCGGGATCAGACCGGCGGCGCGGAATTGAGCGGCACCATATTCCGCGGCGAGCATGAAGCCTCTTTCGAATGCGGCCCTCCCTTCCAGAAGGTCGGATGCCAGGTAGTGAATGTGGTCCCTGAGCTCCGCTACCGTGATACTCCCCATGGCAGCTGCGCGCCCTTGCGCCTGCAGCGCAGAAGTCGGAATGAGCAGCGCGAATGCCGTGAGATTCAAGAACCGGCGACGGTATGTCATTGCGCTACCTCGTCAGTCATGGGCACGAGACGTTGTGTGTTTCTGTTCGCGTGTATTGACGATGCTCCTACAATACGCCTTGTGTTCTCATGGAGCCATACGCCGTAGTAGCTGAGTGGCGACTCTGAACGTTCACTTAGGAGCGCGGAATCTCGCACTCCCGGTTCAGCCGGCCACTGCCCATCTTCTCCCTGCTTGTTGCGAGCGGTACAATTGTGCTGACTACAGAACCAGAGCGACATGACGATCGACGCAAATACCACGGCATCGGGACCACGACCCCCGGGCGACATCAACCCCCGGCAGGATCCCCCACTGGACTTTCCCGACGCGGATTTTGGTGAGCTTTCGGCTGCTGACTACGAGGCGATGGGGTTCATGTCGGGCCTCGAGGTGCACCAGCAGCTGAAGACCCGTTCAAAACTCTTTTGCCGCTGTCCGGCCGGACGGAGGGCGAAGGGATATGACGCGGAGGTCCTGCGCCATATGCGCCCGACGTTGAGCGAACTCGGTGAATTCGACGGTACCGCGCTCATGGAGTTCAAGACGAAGAAGGAGATCGTCTATCTACTGGAGCGCGGTTCGGTCTGCACCTACGAGATGGATGACACGCCCCCGTTTGAGGTAGACGAGGAGGCGGTCCGAGCCGCCTTGGGAATAGCGCAGCTTCTCGATCTCAACCTGGTTTCCGAACTGCACGTGATGCGGAAGCAGTACCTGGACGGGTCGATTCCGACCGGATTCCAGCGCACCGCGATGGTCGGGCTGAACGGGACGATTCCATTCCAAGTACCCGAACTCGGGGTGGACCGCGAGTTACACATCCGCCAACTCTCGTTGGAGGAGGACTCGTGCCGTGAAGTCACGGATCTCGGTCACCGAATCACCTTTCATACCGATCGGCTGGGAACACCACTCACGGAGATCGTCACCGAACCAGAGCTGTACACTCCTCTGGAGTTGCAGGCAGCAGGCCGTTGGTTGGCCCGAGTCGCACAGGCCACGCACAACGTGCGAAGAGGACCGGGCGCGGCGCGACAGGATGTGAATGTGTCGGTGGCAGGTGGTCGCCGGGTGGAGATCAAGGGCGTGGACAATCATCGAGGATTACCCCAACTCGTTCACATCGAAGCGTTCCGGCAACTGAACCTGCTCCGCCTCCGTGCCGAGCTGCACCGCCGAGGGGTGGTGAACGAGCTGCTCGACATCCCGGACGTCGGATGCCCTTGGGAGGAATCGCCACATGTTGTCGATGCCGGACCGACACTCGGAGACTGTGACTTTGCCCCCATTCGCCAGGCCCTGGAACGAGGCGAGAGAGTGTGCGCGGTCAAACTGCCGGGTTTCGGTGGATTGCTCACTCGACGCACCCAGCCTGGCATCTCGTTCGCCCGTGAATTTGCCGACCGGATCCGAGTGATCGCCTGCCCCGAACATCGGCCGTTCATGATCCATTCTGATCTGACGGACTACGGACTGGATCCACGCCACTGGCGCGCTCTTGGCAAGCAGCTCAAGAGTGAAACCGGTGACGCGCTTGTCGTTGTCTGGGCAGCGCAAGAGGATGCAGCCGTGGCCGTGCGGGAGCTATTCATGCGCGCCAAGGATGCTCTGGTGGGCGTCCCGGCGGAGACACGGCAGGCGTTTCGTGATGGTACAAACGGGTTCGAGCGAATCCTCCCCGGCCCGGACCGGATGTACCCCGATACGGACACGCCCCCAATACCTATCGCTGATGCGCTGGTGGCCGAGGTCCGGTCGATTCGGCCTGAGACGCCGTGGCAGCGTGAGGCGCGTTACCATGAACTCGGTCTCGATGCGCGGACCGCGACGCAGCTGGCCCGTTCTTGGTGGGCCGACCTGTTCGACGAACTGAAACCGGTTGGCCGCGATGTGGCTCGCAGAGTAGCAACCGCTCTCGAAAAGCGCCTCCCGTACCATCGCAGGAAAGGCCGCTTGGGGGACATCCGCCTGCCCGAGCGTCTGGCCCCGCTCGTCCGCGCACTCGAGTCACGCGAGATACGCCTCGAGGCAACCGAGCGTATCCTGGACACGCTACTCGAGCGAAGTGACGTCGCCGCGGATAGCATACTCGAGCAGTACCGCACCCGCCCGGGGGACTCCGCTGCATTGGATCAGCTGCTCGCTCGGGTCCGTATCGATGCCGAGGAGTTGGCGGGGAAGCCGTTTGACGTCGTCACCAGATGGGCCACCGGTCGGGTGTTACCTCACTTCCTGGGTCGGGTGGATCCCACAATCCTACTGGAACACCTGATCGCGACGTTGCGTGAGAAGGTGGTGGAGCCGCAGACATGAGCGGAACCGATGATCATTACAGGGGCTACCGCAGTCCCTGTATCGAACTCATGAAGGAGTACCAGGTCACAGTGTGGAGCGAGGTCAAGGCCCGCACCACTCGGGGTGACTTTGAGGGCCTCCTCCTGCCGCGCTCAGAAACCAGCGACGCCGAGCATTTGGTGCTCAAGCTCGCGAGCGGCTACAACGTGGGGCTCCGCCATGACACAATTCTTTCAATTGAAAAGACGGGTTATCGAGCAGCTCACTACAAAATCGCCGAGAGAGAGTTTCCAACCGATCCGACACATCCCACAGTCAAGCTTCTCGGGACTGGGGGGACCATCGCGTCGCGGCTCGATTACCGCACCGGCGCTGTCATTCCCGCGTTCAGCCCTGGAGAACTGTACGGTTCGGTGCCGGAACTCGCCGACATCTGCAACCTCGAGACCGAGAAATTGTTCGGTGTGTTCTCTGAGAACATGGGTCCCGAACAATATCTGATCTTGGCGGAGAAGGTCGGAGAATCGATCGCACAAGGTTACGACGGGGTAGTGATTGGACACGGTACGGACACGATGCACCACACCGCCGCCGCCTTGAGCTTCATGGTTCAGCGACCTCCGGTACCGATCATCATGGTGGGAAGCCAGCGTTCCTCCGATCGTCCTTCTTCCGATGCGGCGCAGAATCTCATCAACGCCACGTGGGCTGCCGGACACGGCCCCATCGCCGAAGTGTTGGTTTGTATGTTCGGGCCGACCTCGGACCGTTACAACTTGCTGCACCGGGGCACCCGCGTGCGGAAGATGCACAGTTCCTCCCGTAGCACGTTTCGGACACTCGGCGGCATCCCACTCGCCATGGTCGAGGAAAGGAAGATCACCCCGCTCACGGACGACTTCCAGCCGCGGCGAGGCGACAGGGAAGCACACGTGAGCGCGGCCTTCGACGATCGCGTTACGCTGACCTACTACTATCCGGGCATGCAGGCGGATGTGATCGACGGCTTGATAGGCCACGGGTACAGAGGGATCGTCATTGCGGGGACCGGGCTCGGACACGTCAACCGCACGATATATCCCGCACTGGAACGGGCCCGCGATGCAGGTGTGCAGGTGTACATGACACTGCAGACGCTGTGGGGCTTCGTACAGATGCATGTGTACGAAACCGGCCGGGAGATACTCGAGCTCGGTGTGATTCCCCTGGAGAACATGCTCCCCGAAGTGGCGTACATCAAACTGGGTTGGGCACTTGGTGTCCACCCCGACGATCCCGAAGCGGTTCGTCGCCTCATGAAGACCGTCATAGCCGGTGAGACCACGGAGAGGGAGCCCCACGACGGCTACCTGGTACTCCAAGGTGGTGTACCAGAGGTCCAAGAATTTCTCGAGAAGGTGTGGCGCTGAGGTCTCCCTGATGTCCGATCTCGCCATCTCCGGCCAGGGCCTGGTCAAACACTACGGCGCGGTGGTCGCAGTCGACGGCATCGATCTCGCCGTCCGGCGCGGGGAGTGTTTCGGGATGTTGGGGCCCAACGGTGCGGGAAAGACCACGACCATCGAGATGATTCAGGGCCTGCTCCGCCCCGACGCCGGACGCATCGAGGTGTTGGGGCTGACGTGGGAGAAGAACTCCCGCGCGCTGCGGCAGCGCTTCGGGACGGCCCTCCAGGAAACCAAGCTCCCCGAAAAGCTCTCCGTCGAAGAGGCGCTGCTGCTCGTCCGGAGCTTCTATCGACGCGGCACGACGGTGGACGAGGTGCTGCAAGCCGTGGAACTCGAGGAGAAACGGCACGCCTGGGTCGGCAAGCTCTCTGGTGGGCAGCGGCAACGTTTGGCGGTGGCGTGCGCGCTGGTGTGCGAGCCCGACCTGCTGTTTCTGGATGAGCCCACCACCGGCCTCGACCCCCAATCCCGACGGCAGCTGTGGGACATCATCATGGGGTTCCGCGAAGATGGCGGGACCATTCTCCTCACCACCCATTACATGGAGGAGGCCGAGCGGCTGTGCGACCGGGTGGCGATCGTCGACCATGGGCACGTCATCGCGCTGGGATCGCCTGCCGAGCTGATCGCGACCCTCGGCGCAGAGCAGGTGGTGGAGTTCGCATTGGAGAACGGGGGATCGATCCCGCACGAGGAGCTGCAGTCGTTGCCCGGCGTGCAGCGCGTGGTGAGTGCGGATGGGACAACGTCGCTGACGGTCGATCGGGTGCATCAGTCGGTGCCCGCCCTGATGCGGCTGCTCGAGTCGCGCCGCGAAACGCTGAGCGAGTTGGTGACACACCACACGACGCTGGAAGACGTATTCCTCGCCCTTACCGGAAGGCACCTGCGGGATGAATAGGTTGGCGCGCAGCTCACTCTGGCAGCTCAGCCTGTGGCGCTTTCGGGAGTTCGCGCGGGAGCCGGAGGCCATGTTCTGGGTGTTCGCTTTTCCGCTGTTGCTGGCCTTGGCCCTCGGGTTGGCCTTCAAGTCGCGGGGGGTGGAGGTGGTGCAAGTGGCGGTGGTCGACGGGCCGGGCGCCGCGGAGATCACCGAAGTCCTCGACGCCGGCGAGCGAATCGATGCCCTGTTGCTCCCCGGGGACAGCGCGTCCCACCGGCTGCGCACCGGCCGCGTCGCCCTCGTGGTCCATCCCGGCGACCCGCTGGCGCTGCAATTCGACTCGACCCGCAGCGAAAGCGAGGTGGCGCGGCTCGTGGTGGAGAACGCGCTCCAGGAGGCGGCGGGGCGACGAGACGTGCGCGAGATTCGCGACCAGCCGGTCACGGAACCCGGCTCCCGCTACATCGACTTCCTGCTGCCCGGGCTCCTCGGTCTCAACATCATGGGGACGGGGATGTGGAGCGTGGCGTTCGGGATCGTCAAGAGCCGCCAGGACAAGCTGCTCAAACGGTTCCTGGCCTCGCCCATGCGCAAGAGTGAGTACATGTTGTCCTACATTCTTGCGCGGCTGGCCTTCCTCGCCCTCGAGGTCGCCGCCCTCGTGCTGTTCGGCTACTGGGTGTTCGACGTGCCCATGCGGGGGTCGATTTTCGCGCTTGGCGCGATCGCACTGACCGGCGCGATGGCGTTTTCCGGACTCGGTCTTCTGGTTGCGAGCCGCGTCAAGACCATCGAGGGGGTGTCGGGATTGATGAACCTCGTCATGGTGCCGATGTGGATCGGCTCGGGCGTGTTCTTCGCATATTCGAAGTTCCCCGACTTCATGCAGCCGTTCCTCCGCGCCCTCCCCCTCACGGCGCTGAACGACGCGCTTCGGGCCGTGATGCTGGACGGCGCCGGCTTCGTCGCCACCCTGGGGTTCTTGGGCGTGATCGCCCTGTGGGGTCTGGCGAGCTTCGGGGCGGCGGTGAAGATCTTCCGGTGGCAATGAGCGAGAGAGGGGCGCACACACGATGATCGAACAGCTCGAAATCCTGACCCATGGCAAGGGTCTCCACGAGATCACCGATCAGGTGCAAGCGGCCGTGCACTCGAGCGGGCTGCAGGAGGGACTCTGTACGGTCATGATCCGGCACACCTCAGCCAGTCTCGTCGTTCAGGAGAACGCCGACCCGTCCGCCGCCCGCGACCTGGAAGACTGGCTGGATCGCCACGTCCCCGAGCACGATCCCCATTACACGCACACCCACGAGGGGCCCGACGACATGCCCTCACATATCAAAGCCGCGCTCACCTCCACGACCTTGTCCATCCCCGTAGTGAACGGTGCAGTGGCATTGGGCACGTGGCAAGGGATCTACGTGTGGGAACATCGCCGGCGGGGCTCGGTGCGGCGGTGCGTGGTACACGTCGGCAAATAGGGGCGAGCGGTTCGCCCTAGAGAATCTGGCTCAGCGCCTCGTCGAGGGTTGCGACCGTGTCGTCGATGTTCTGCAGCTTGTCCAACCCGAATAGTCCGATCCGAAATGTCTGGAAATCTTCGGGCTCGTCGCATCGTAACGGAACACCCGCGGCGGTCTGCAAGCCGACCTCCGCAAACTTCTTTCCGGTCTGGATGCCCTTGTCGCCGGTGTAGCTGACGATGACGCCGGGGGCCTGGAACCCTTCCGCCGCCACGCTCTTGAAGCCTTTGGCCGCAAGCAGCGCTCGCACCTTGTCGCCAAGCTCCTGTTGCTCGGCGTGTGCCTGGGCAAGACCACGCTCTTTGGTCTCGTTCATCACGTCGCGGAAACCCCTGAGGCCGTCGGTGGGCATCGTGGCATGATAGGCGTGTCCACCACTCTCGTACGCCTGCATGATCTGATGCCACTTGCCCAGGTCGCAGGCGAAGCTGGTGCTGACGGTCGACTCCATTCGGTCTCGGGCCGCGGCGTTCAGCATGACCAACCCACAGCAGGGCGAGCCGCTCCATCCCTTTTGCGGCGCGGTGATGAGCACGTCCACGCCGCACTCTTCCATGTCGATCCAGAGCGTGCCCGACGCGACGCAGTCCAACACGAACAGGCCGCCAACGGCATGGGTGGCATCGGCCACAGTGCGGATGTAGTCGTCGGGGAGGATCATGCCGGATGAAGTTTCGACATGTGGGGCAAAGACCATCTCGGGTCTTTCCGCCTCGATCGTCGCCACGACTTCTTCGATCGGGGCCGGCGCGAATGCCGCATGCGCGCCCCCCTCGATGGGCCGGGCCTTGAGTACGATAGAGGAAGAAGGAATGTCGCCCATCTCGAAAATCTGGGTCCAGCGGTAACTGAACCAGCCGTTGCGGATGACGAGGCACTTCTTATCGGTCGCAAACTGTCGCGCCACGGCCTCCATACCAAACGTGCCGCTGCCCGGAACGACCACAACAGTATGGGCGTTGTACACCTTTTTGAGCGTCGCGGAAATGTCGTTCATCACTTGCTGGAACGACTGTGACATATGGTTCAACGACCGGTCCGTGTACACGACCGAGTATTCGCGCAGGCCATCGGGATCGACAGCAGAAAGTAAGCCGGGCATATCGCCGCCCACCTGAGTTGAAGGATGAAGATTTACTACTTGATCGGACAAGAGGCCGAACCTCCTGGGGAGGCCTAATAGTAAGGATCAGTCCGACATGGTGCTACCGCAACGAGCCCTCGCGCGGTCTCCTTCCGGAACATACCTTGATCTTCGAGTTTCCGGAGCCGTCCGGATTCGCCCATGCCACCCCATCGAAGATGATTTGCCATGTCCCCGTCTTGTCGATCTGCGATCTCGCTTGTCGCCGCGCTCGCTGCCCTCGGGACCAGCGCCGCCGCCCAGACGGCGCGCATCTCGGAGGAAACGCGCGTCATAAAGACCTACCCGTTCTCCGAACCCAATCCGATACCGATCCTGACGCGGGATGCCCGATTATACCCGTACCACACCTTCGAGGGATATGCCAAGGACGGCAGTCCGCGCGAGTGGAAGGTGGTCCACCTGGAGAATGATCTCGTCGAGGTCTTCGTGCTTCCCGAGGCCGGCGGCAAGGTCTGGGGGGCCGTGGTGAAGAAAACCGGCCACGAGTTCATCTATCGCAACGAGGTGATGAAGTTCCGGAACAT
>JBDHHA010000132.1:0-12440 GCA_039589615.1 Gemmatimonadota bacterium | reverse complement strand
ACCCCGCACGGCACGGCGTCGAAGAGCCCGGGCTCAGGGCCTTTCTTCAGGATCCGGCCCTCAGCGGCACGGCGACCGCGGAGGAAATCGACTTTCTGAAGAGGCTGAAGTTCCGGGGCAGGCGGCCGACGCCGCTCTACTACTACCGCGAGTTACAGAACCTGAGGGACCCCCTTCATTTTGGTACCGCGGAGAGAGCGTCATGAAAAGAGTGCACGGCTGCGGGCGCATCGCCCACCGGCACAAGTGAACCGCTCGCGGCTTGATACTGCAACGCGCCTGGATGGTGCCGGACGGCGGTCCGCCACGCTGTCGGGGATTGGGAGCGGTCGCAATCTCGTGAGACGGAGGACGAAAGGCCGTCATGCCGCCACCCGGGCGGCCATAGATCGCTACTTCGAGGCGGGAACGCTGCAGCCCGAACTCTGCAACGACAAGGTCCGCGATCTGCGTGCCCGGCTGGAGGAGCTGGAGGCCGAGAAGCGAGACCTCGAGGCCCGGCGGGAGATGCTCGAGCTCCGGGCCATCGACCGGGACATGCTGGCGGCCATCGTGGAGAAGTTCGAGCAGGTCATGGCCGAGGGTCCCAACCCCCAAAAGAAGCACCTTCTACGCCGGCTGGTGAAGAAGGTGCTGGTCCATGATCGACGAACCGTGGAGGTCTGGTACGGGTTACCAAACCCCCAACGGTTCGAAGACTGTAACAAAAGGCTCCCGAGGAGGGACTCGAACCCCCGACCCGACGGTTAACAGCCGTCTGCTCTACCAACTGAGCTACTCGGGATAGTGTGGTGATCGAGTCTAATCACCCGAGGAGGGAGTTTCAAGCGTGCCGATCAACCCCCGACCCGACGGGTAGCGGCCGTCTACCGTACCTATTTCAGCGTGTTGATGAAGATCGCCACCGAGAGTCCCACCGTCGCGATCGACAGCAAGGTCCGGAGGTCCTGGTTGGTGAACCCTCGGCGGGTCACCATGATCTGGTCGCCGGAGCGCAACCCCACTTCCTGAAGCGTCAGACCGCCCACCTGGTCCCGCTCGAACCGCAGGTCCAGGCTCTGGCCGCCCCGGAGCAGTCGGATCTTGTTGAGGTTGCCATTGGGGCTTGGCCCCCCTGCCATGGCCACGATGTCGAGCACCGTCAGCGTGGGGTCGACGGGAAAGAGCCCCGGGCTCCGGACCTCACCGAGCACCGCGATGTTGAACTGCGGTGTGACCGTCACGAAGGGCTCGTTGAAGATCCGGGCCAGTCCGGCTCGGATTTCCTCGCGGATTTGCGCCAATGTTTTGCCGCGCGTGTCGATATCCCCCAAGACCGGGTACGGCACCCTACCGGTCTCGTCCACCTTGAAGGATCCGGAGTAGTCATCCCGGCCCCACACGACGATCTGGAGGACGTCCCCAGAGCGGAGCGTGTACGACGAACCGGTTCCGGATGTCTGGACTTGGGCGGCGATAGGTGGGGTGGAGACGGCGAAGGTTAGGACCACGAGTAGTATGCGCATGCCGCTAAGATTGCGACGACCCGGGCGGGGGTCAATGCGGGGGGGGGCGCCGCCGCCTCACGACGTCAGGGCCTGGGGCGCCGTGCTCTCGGTGTGGGTGGCCAGCGCTTGCCGCAGGTACCCTCCCGTGTGCGTGCCGGACTCTGCCACCTCCTCCGGCGTCCCCTGGGCCACAATGTGTCCTCCCTGGCCGCCTCCCTCGGGGCCGAGGTCGATGACCCAGTCGGCGCGCTTGATGACGTCGATGTGATGCTCGATGACCACGACGGTGTGGCCCGCATCCACTAGCCGGTCCAGCACCTTGAGCAGCGTGCGGATGTCGTCCAGGTGCAGGCCCGTGGTGGGTTCGTCGAGAATGTAGAGTCGGCGCTCCGTCTTGCGGACCACGTTGGCGAGTTGCCGGGCAATTTTGAGGCGCTGGGCTTCCCCCCCCGAGAGGGTCGTGGCGGGTTGGCCCAGCCGGAGGTAGCCGAGACCCACCTGTTGGAGATGCCACAACATGCGACCGAGCTTGTCTTGATGGCGGAACCGCTGGATCGCTTCGTCCACCGTGAGTTGCAGGACGTCACAAATGGAGAGTCCCTTGATCTTGACGTCCAGCACGTCGCGCTCGTAGCGCGTCCCGCCGCACGCATCGCACGGTACGAAGACATCGGCAAGGAACACCATTTCAATCTGTACGTAGCCCGCTCCATCACACGACGTGCACCGTCCGCCCTGAACCGCATTGAAGCTGAACGTAGTGGGGGAATACCCTCGCGCGTGCGACAGCGGTTGGGCGGCGAACAGCTGCCGGATGTCGTCGAACGCCTTGACGTACGTGATGGGGTTCGAGCGGGGCGAGCGTCCGATAGGCGACTGGTCGACCAGCACCACGTCGTTCAGTGCCTCACAGCCGACGAGGTCCGCCACCGCGCCCACTGCCTCACCGAGGTGCTCCTTGGCACCGTGAGCGCCCTTGAGCCGCAGCGAGAGCTGGCGGTACAGGACGTCGTGCACCAGGGTGGACTTTCCGGAGCCGGACACGCCGGTCACCGCAGTGAGCGTGCCGAGGGGGAAGGCGGCGTCGACATCCTGGAGGTTGTGGAGGGTCGCTCCCTTCGCCGTGAGCCACCGCGGCCCGGCGTGGCGGCGCGTGCTGGGAACCGGGATCGTCTTCTCTCCCGAGAGATACGCCCCCGTTAAGGTCGGCGCCGTTGCAGCGTCGGCCATGGGGCCGGAGAACACCAGCTGCCCCCCGTGGGCCCCGCTTCCGGGACCGAGCTCGACCATGTAGTCCGCGGCAACCATGGTGGCGGGATCGTGCTCCACCACCACCACCGTGTTGCCGGCATCGCGCAACCGCGCCAGCAGCGTCACGAGGCGGTCGATGTCCCGGGGATGGAGCCCGATGGATGGCTCGTCGAGAACGTAGAGGGTGTCGACCAGGCGGGCCCCGAGGGCGTTGGCCAGCGCGATTCGCTGCGCCTCACCGCCCGACAAGGTTCGAGTCTGACGCGCCAACGTCAAATAGCCCAAGCCCACGTCCTGCATGAACGTCAACCGCCCGTCCAATTCCTGGAGAATGGACTCGGCGATGCCGCGCTCGAACTCCGTCAGGTCGAGCGTCTCCAGCCAGCCGAGTGTTGTGCCTGGAGTCCATTGTGCGACCTCGCCCAGGGATTTTCCCCCGATGTGAACGGCTTCCGCCTCGGGACGGAGGCGCCGTCCATGGCACGTTGGGCACGTGTTGGCCTTTTGGTACTGGCGGAGGAACACGCGGATGTACTGCTTGTAACGCTTGCGCTCGAGCGCTCGCAGGAAGGGATACACCCCCTGAAAGCGGCCCGACTTCCCTTCGAGCAGCAACCGTTGCTGCGCGGTGCTCAACTGACTCCACGGCTTGTCGAAGGGAATGCGGCGCTTGGTCGCGACCTCGCGGAGGAGTCGCCTCCGCCCAACGTAGCGCGGCTTGGTCCACGGATCGATCGCGCCCTCCGCGAGCCGGCGCGAGGCGTCCGGCACTATGAGGGATTCGTCATATTCGAGGACCGCCCCGAAACCGTTGCAGGTCGGGCACGCTCCCCGTGGGTTGTTGAACGAGAAGAGATTCGGGGACAGTGCGATGCCCGGTGTGCCGCACGACTCGCAGCGTGGCCGCTGTGAGAAACGTCGCTGCTCATCGCCGAAGAGCACCTCGGCGACTCCGTCACCTTCGGTGAACGCCAACGCGAGGGAATCCGCCAGGCGCGTGCGCATGGCGGGGGTCACCTTGATCCGGTCCACGATGACTGAAACGTCCGCCGAATCGAGACGTACGTTCGAAGGGAGTTCGTCGATTCGATGCACCACTCCACCGCTCTTGATCCGCACGAATCCCATGGCTAGCAGGTTTTCTGCGAGCAGGTCGTGATCTGGTTGCTCGGACCGCGGCAGGGGGAACGCGATGAGCACCTGCCGGCCTTTCACCTCTTCCAACAGCCGCTCGGTGGCGGTGCTCGGAGAATCGCTGACGACTTGGTTTCCACACGACGCGCAATGCGGTCGGCCGACCCTGGCCCACAGTAGTCTCAGGTAGTCGTAGATCTCCGTTGCCGTACCGACGGTTGAGCGACTCGACGTTGTGGGGTTCTTCTGCTCGATGGCGACCGCGGGGGAAATGCCCTCGAGTCGTTCGATGTCGGGTTTGGGCATCCGATCCAAGAACTGCTTGGCGTATGTCGAGAGCGACTCGACGTAACGGCGTTGCCCTTCCGCGTAGAGCGTGTCGAACGCGAGCGAGCTCTTGCCCGATCCCGAGGGGCCCGTGACGACCGTGAGTTTTCGTCGGGGGAACTCGACGGTGATGCCTTTGAGATTGTTTTGCTGTGCGTTGCGAAGCAAAATGTTGTCGGCCGGCATGCGTGAAACCTAACACACGATTTGAACAGGTCGTTGACTGGGCCGGTGAAGCGGCCCTAGGTTGGCTCTGAAATGGTCAGAATGGTATCCCCACGAGTCCTGAGGCGTGGCCTCGAAATCTTTGCGGCGCTCTCGCTCGTCGTATTCGGTGGTCTCCTGTTCTACGGGAACAACTTCGACGTCTTCCTCTCTACCATGACGTCGCTCAAGTGGGAGTGGTTGTTGGTCGGAGTCGCCCTCGCCTCGATGGACTGGTTCGGCGGCGGGTTACGGCTGTGGATCCTCACTCGTCACGTGCACCCAACAGCGCCTCTCAAGGGGTCATTGCTTGCGGGAGGTCTGACCGCGTGGGCGAGTTATCTCACGCCGTCGCAGACGGGCGGCGGGCCCATGATGATCTACACCCTCAAGCGGTACGGGACGCCGATCCCGGAGGCGATGATCTCCAGCTTGATGACGTTCGTTGCCACCGTCGTGTTCTTCGCGATCGCCGGACCGTTTGCGATCTTGATGGGCGCCGGCCGTTCACTGGAGCAGCACGGCATCCTGGGGCAGACCTTCACCCTGTACGACCTCTTCAAGCTGAGTCTCGGGACCTTCGTGGTTATCGGACTGGTGATGTTGTTCTTCTTCGTGTTCCCGAGCCTGGCGAAGCGGTTGGGGCAGGTCCTGGTGGGGTGGCTGGAGGCCCGGGGCAGCCAGGCAATGGCCCACCGAGTCCAGGCGATGCGGGAGGGGGTGGACCGGTCCCACGATTGCATGGTGGCGTTCTTTCATGGGCGGGGCTGGTTGGCCCTGGCGGCGGCGGTGCTTGCGTCGGCACTGGCGCACGCGAACAAGCTGCTCGCCGGTTATGTGGTCCTGCGGATGCTCGATATTCAGGTGAACTTCTTCGATGTTCTGCTGCTGCAAACCCTCATCACGTTTCTCTTGTACTTCGCGCCGACCCCCGGAGGGTCCGGGCTGGCCGAGATCCTCTCGGTGGCGGTCATGTCGATCTACGTGCCCCGGGAGCTTGCACCGTCGTATATCCTGCTGTGGCGACTGGTGCTGTCGTACCTGACGGTGGGTTTTGGCTCGGTGGTGTTCTGGCACTGGCTCAAGGGAGCGGAAGACCGTACCGGGGGTGGGGAGCTGGCCGCAGAAACGAGTGGAACGGACTCGAGTTAGCTAAGTCGTTGACATTAAGAGACTTATAGGAATGCCCGGGAGCGCCGGTTCGGTTGCACCGAATGAGGGCGCCCGCTAAGTTTGGGGACTCCACGTACGCCGGATTCATTAGCGACACCAGATGTCCTACCTAGAACTCGACGGTGACCGACATAAGATCCCGCCGGGCGAGGCGGTGATCGGAAGTGATGCATCGTCGTTCCTCGTGCTCCAGGGCACCGGGATGGCCTCCCGTCACGTGGTCCTGGTGGTGTCTCCCGACGGCCAGGTGTCGGCGCGACGAGTCACGGAGGACGCCCCCATCTTCATCAACGGTGTCCAGCTCGGGCCCCAACCGGCTCCGCTCCTTCACGGCGACAAGATCGAGGTGGGCGGGCGCGAACTCACGTTTGTGGACGAGCGCCGCAGTGGGAGCACGCAGTTCGTCAGTGCCGACGACATCGCCAAGCTACAGCAACTGGGGTCGAAGCCCGCCGCGAAGCGGAAGGCGACGGCGGGAACCGGGGGGCGGTTGGTGAGCCTGACGGACGGCCGCGAGTACGCGATCGAAGGGCCTTCCTTGGTGTTCGGCCGCGAAGCCATTTGCGATGTGGTCATTCCGCAAAAGCGGGTTTCCCGTCGCCACGCGGAGATCCTCGCCACGCCGAAGGGCTACGTCGTCACAGACATGAGCTCCAATGGCACCTTCGTGAACGGTGACCGGGTTTCCGGCCAGCACCTTCTCGCTCGTGCGGATGTGATACGAGTGGGAGACCATGAGTTTCGATTCTATGCCGACGCGGCCGCCGAGCCCGAGCAGCCGGCGCCGGCCAAGGCGCCGGCGGCGGGAGCGGAGTACCGGCTGGGAGACACCTTGCACGGTGTACCGGCGGCGGCCCGACCCACGGCGACGCCCGCCGCGCAGGCACCGACAGCGCCCGCCCCCGCACCGCCGGCAGCGCAGCCGCCTGCCCCGGCACCGCCGGCCGCCCGGCCGCCCGAACCGGCACCGCCGGCACCCCAGCCGCCTGCCCCGGCACCACCGGCAGCCCGGCCGCCCGCACCGGCACCACCGGCAGCCCAGCCGCCCGCAGCCAGTCCAGGGCCGGCGCAACGCCCGAGCCCTCCTCCCGTTGAGGCGGATGCTCCGGCCGACGGTCTGCTGGCGAACCTCATTGTCCGGAAGGGGCAGCTCAAGGGGCATCGGTTTCCGATTCGGGTTCCGATCGTTAACGTTGGGCGCGCCGAGTACAACGACGTCGTCGTACCGGACCAGAGCGTCTCCTCGGCTCACGCGAAGATTCAACTCCGCGAGGGAATCTGGATTCTGGTGGATCTGGACTCGACCAATGGCACGTTTGTGGATGGAGACCCGGTGTCGGGGGAAGCGCCGCTTGCCCCAGGGGCCCTGATTCGAATTGGCGAGGTCAGCATGGTGTTCGAGTCCACGAAGGACGATTCCGCCCAGCAGGGTGGTGGCACGCAGGTTCTCGGGGCCATCGAGCCGCCGGAGGGTAAGGCATGACGGATGCCGACATGATCACGACGCAGATGCGGTCCGCTCCGGTGTACCGGCGGGAGCGCAGCGCGTCACTCACTCCCCACTCTCAACCCATCATCCGGTAACTTGCTCCTGAGACTACCGCTCACATGTGCTGGCCGGACCGACGTCGGGGTCATCCGATCTGGGAATGAGGACAACTACCTCATGGTCCCGGATCGTGGGGTATTCATTGTGGCGGATGGGATGGGCGGCCACGCGGCGGGCGAGGTCGCCAGCGAAATGGCGGTTCGGATCATTGCCCGGGAGTTGGGGGATGTGTCGCGCACCACCAACGCCGAGGCGGCCGACCTCATCCGGCATTCTATCATCGAGGCCAATTCGGCCATCTTCCAACGCACCCTGAGCGAACAAGACAAGCGGGGCATGGGCACCACGGCCACGGCGATGGTCGTAATAGGTGACAAGTACTTGATCGGTCAGGTCGGAGACAGCAGGGCGTACGTATTGCGGGATGGCACGTTGCTCCAGCTCACCAAGGACCATTCGTACGTGCAGGAGCAAGTGGACGCCGGTTACCTGAGCCCGGAAGAAGCACGCACGCATCCCTACAGCAACGTGATCACGCGGTGCGTCGGGGCGAATGTGGACGTGTCACCCGACGTGTACTCCGGAACCCTGCACGTCGACGATGTGTACCTGCTCGCTTCGGACGGGCTCACGGGCATGATCGAAGACGATGACTTGATGGACATGATGCAGAAACTGAGGGAGCCCCAGCAACTGGCTGACGAGCTGGTGGATGAGGCCAATCGTCGTGGTGGGTTGGACAACGTCACGGTGATCGTCATTCGGGTGGATGGAAACGGGGCCCCCGAGGGAGGGTGACCGGACCCTCCGTGCCCGCGGGTGAGGGTCCGAATCCGCAGGCCCTCGGCAAAGTAACGGCCGAGCATCTGGGCCCGCTGTTGTATGCGTTGGAGGTTTGTGCCACCGCCATGGAAGGTGCGCAGCGGGATGAGGACGCGACGTACTACCGGGCTTTGGCGAGGTTGCTGGCAGAGGCGGGAGGGACCCCGAGGAGTTGAGCGGGAGCTAAGACCGATTCAGAAGTTCGACATTCCCTGCGAGGTCGCTTGCGACCTCATTTTTTTTGCGCTCCACCAAACCGAGGATGCTATGGGGATCGATGGCTCGATGCGAGGCCGCAAAGACGCGCAGCCGTCGCGCTCTCGCGTGGAGCTCGTCCGCCATCCGCTGGATGCCAAGCTGAGCTGCCCCGTTCGGTGTGCCGAGTGATTCGACGGTTCCGTCCTTCCTGAGCAACGGCATGTCGACCTCGATCATCTTGGCCTTGGCCGGGAAGTCGAGCAGCACTTCGCCCGGTTCCAGCTTCAACTCGTGGGCCAGTCTGTTTTCAACCTGCTCGACGAAGTCGGGGCTGTCGGCGACCCAGTCACCGGAACGTTCGGGAACGTCTTGGCCTGCGATGTCGACCACTCGCTTGTAGAGCCGGCGCTGGCGCAACCGGAGCGCCAGGGCGTTCGATTGCACCGCCCGGAGGTGTGCCATCAGCTCCTCGTCGGTGCTGTGCGCGATGGTGTCGATGGTGAGGTGGTTCCCGGCAATGGCGTCCCGCACGGTTCGCTTGAACATGGCGGTGGCGCTTCGCACAGCATGGTGCCAGTACACGTTGCGATACATCTGATATCGGGCGAAGAGGAGCGATTCGAGCGCGCTGATGCCCTTCTCCCGAATCCCCACGACGGTCCGGCCATCGGGGATTTCGACGACGGTCAACGCGTGCAACAGCCGATCCACGTCCACCGCCCCGTAGGGAACTCCGCACATGCGCGCGTCCCGCGTCAGGTACTCGAGCTTGTCGAGGTCCAGAGAGCCGGAGATGAGTCCTTGCAGTGGACTCGTGCTGGTACCGGCAATGAGTGCCTGGAGACGCACTTCGACGTTGTCGAATCCGGTGCGCTCGAGCGCGACTGCGAGGGAGGGCTCGGCGAAATGCAACGCGGCCAGATCCTCGTGGGAGGGCAGGCCGGCCTCCTCGAGGGCGTGAGAAAAAGGGTAATGCCCGACGTCGTGCACCAACCCTGCGAGTCGGATGAGCGTCCGCTCCTCTTGGGCGATGTTCTCCAGCTCGCCTCGGTCGGCGAGCAGCGAAATGGCGCGCTGGGCCAGATGATAGGTGCCCACGGCGTGCTCGAAACGCGTGTGATTGGCGGTTGGATAGACGAGAAAGGCGTGACCCAGCTGCCGAATGTACCGCAGGCGCTGCAGCGGCTCGCTGTCGAGCACTGCAAGCGCCTGCGCGTCAATGTGGATGTTGTTCCAGAGCGGATCTCGGACGACCTTGAACCCGTTCGGACGTCCCATCCTGCTAGGTAACGGGCCCCGCCTGACGCGCCTCGTCCGACACCTGCTCCTCGAACTTGACGAAGTTCTCGCGGAACATCGCCGCGAGTTTCTCGGCCATTGTACCGTATGCGTCGGGATCGGCCCATGTATCGCGAGGTGTCAGCACGTCGGTGGGCACGCCGGTGACTTCGGTCGGCACTTGAAACCCGAACACTGGATCGGTTCGCGTGGGAACATTCTCGAGGCTGCCGTCGAGCGCTGCCCGAAGTAACGTCCGCGTGTGCGTCAGCGACATACGTTCGCCTTCACCGTACGGCCCGCCGGTCCATCCCGTATTGATGAGCCAACACTGCGCGCCGTGCTTCGCCAACCGCTCTCCCAGCATCTTCGCGTAACGTCCTGGTGGAAGGGGAAGGAACGGAGCCCCGAAGCAGGCGCTGAACGTGGCCTGCGGCTCGGTGACCCCCCGCTCGGTTCCGGCGACCTTGGCCGTGTATCCCGACAAGAAATGGTACATCGCCTGGTCGGGCGTGAGCTTGCTGATCGGAGGCAACACGCCAAATGCATCAGCCGTCAAGAAGATGACGTTTTCCGGGTGGCCACCGTGTCCATCCGGCACGTGGTTGGGCATGAAGCGGATGGGATACGACGCCCTCGTGTTCTCCGTAATGGAATCATCATCCAAATCGATGGCTCGCGTCTCGGGGTCCACGACGACGTTCTCGAGGATCGTACCGAATCGTTCGGTCGTCGCGTAGATCTCGGGCTCACCTTCGCGCGAGAGCCGGATGACCTTGGCGTAGCACCCACCCTCGAAGTTGAATACCCCGTCGTCGCTCCACCCGTGCTCGTCGTCCCCAATGAGGCGTCGCGTGGAGTCGGCCGACAGCGTGGTCTTTCCCGTGCCCGACAGGCCGAAGAAGATGGCCGTATCCCCATCCGGTCCGATGTTCGCCGAGCAGTGCATCGGGAGGACGCCCTGCTTTGGATAGATATAGTTGAGCACGGTGAACATCGACTTCTTCATTTCGCCGGCATAGCGGGTGCCCGCGATGAGTGCGGTGTGCTCGGCGAAGTCGAGCACGATGGCCGTCGTGCTATTGGTGCCGTGGCGTTCAGGGTGGGCTTCGAGCTCCGGTGCGTGCAGGACCGTGAAGGCCGGCTCGAAGTGCTCCAACTCTTCCGCGGTAGGCCGGATGAACATGTTGTCGACGAAATTGGCGCTCCACGCCGCCGTCGTGACGAACCGCACCGACACCCGGCGCTTCGGATCCGCCCCGGCGAACAAATCCTGTACGTACAGCTGCTGCTCGCTCAGATAGGCGACGACGTCGGCCCGCAGCGCTTCCCAGTGCAGCAGGGAAATTTGCTGGTTGACCTTCCCCCACCAAATATCGCTTTCCGTGCTCGGTTCCCGCACGACGAACTTGTCGTTGGGAGAACGGCCGGTGTGCGGTGTCGTGATGGCACAGAATGGCCCACGGCGGGCCAACTGCCCCTCATGGGCCCGGATGGCTGCCTCGATCAGTGCCGCTGGCCGCAGGTTGCGGTGAACGTTCGAAGCGCCTTCCAGCCCTGGAGCGAGTTCGATAACGGTGCCGGCAGATGTATACGTAGCTATGATGTGCTCGTGCTATTCGAGTGAGGAGAGTACGAGATCACAAGTTAACTATTGAGTACAACAGGGAGAAGTAAGAAAGATTAAGGTGGTTCAAATATCAACGGCCCTCGCGCAAACGACGCAAGAGGTGCAACATCCGCCGGTCGCTAGTGACGGGATCGTCGCCCTTGGGCGTCTCGAGGATCTTGATCGTATTGGCGAATCGCGTGTCCTCCATTATGCGGCGAAACGGTTCGACACCGAGCGTCCCCTCACCGATGAGCTCGTGGCGGTCCCGTCGAGAATCGAGGGGTGTTTTCGAATCGTTGAGGTGCAGGCACTTCAAGTGGCACAGTCCGATCGTCCCGTCCCACTCGCTCCACACCGCGTCCCAGTTCTCGCGCAGGTCGTAGCCGGCCGCAAAGAGGTGGCAGGTATCCGCGCAGAAGCCCACGCGGTCATGTAGCCTGGAGGGGATCCAATCCCGCAGGAGGGCAAGTTCCTCGAATTGCCACCCGAGTGCCGTGCCGCTTCCCGCCGTCGTTTCGATGAGGATCATGGGACCCTCGACCCGGTCGAGGCATTGTGTGTAGGCTGCGGCGTTACGCCGCAAGCCCTTGGCGCGGTCCCCCATGTGATTGCCTGGATGTGTCACAACGTAGGGGATCCCCAACTGGGCGCAGCGCTGGAGTTCGCCCTCGAAGCACCCGGCCGAGCGCGAGCGCAACGCGTCGTCGGGCGAAGCCAGATTGATGAGGTACGAGTCATGCGCCACGACCGCGCGTATCGCGGAGGACTGCAGGGCGCCGTCGAACGCCGCGGCGACAGCGTCGGGAATGACGGGTTCCTTCCACTGGCTCGGCGTCTTGGTGAAGATCTGGATGGCGCTTGCCCCGATGGCCGTGCCGCGGTCGGGTGCTCGATGCACCCCTCCCGCCGTCGACACGTGTGCCCCGAGAAATTCTGCGTGGGCTCCCTGACGAGGTGTCGACGCGGCGGGTGTGCTACGAGTCAAAGGCCTCCGGCGACACGAGCGGCACGAACCGGCACGCGGTGGTGGTGCGCTGTTCATAACCGTCGGTGCCGCGTTGGTAGATGAACAGGCGCTGCCCTGCCAGATCGCCGATGGGAATGACGAGACGGCCGCCGTCGGCCAGCTGGTCCAACAGGCAAGGCGGGGGGGCGGGCGCCGCAGCCGTGACGACGATGGCGTCGAACGGTGCGCCGGGCGCGTGGCCGAGGGCCCCGTCACCGTGGACGAAGGACACGTTCGAGATGCCCAGCTCGGACAGTCGGTCGGCGGCGGCCGAAAGGAGAGTACCAAGTCGCTCGACGGTCCACACGTGTCGTGCGATCTTGGCGAGCACGGCGGTTTGGTATCCACTCCCCGTTCCAATCTCCAAGACGCGGCTCCGGCGCGTGACTCCCGACTCGT
>JBDHHA010000131.1:0-12442 GCA_039589615.1 Gemmatimonadota bacterium | reverse complement strand
CGAGCTGACGTTGGCGTAGGGCTGCACCAATCCGCTCGGTCTCCAGGCGAGTCCCACCGACCCCGACGCCGCCGACATCACCTGCTCGCCGGAATCGTCACCGTTCGAGAGGAGGTGATCCTCCGCGGCGAACGACACCCAGTCGTACCGCACGCCGACCGTGCCCGTCACGCGGTCTCCCAGATCCACACCCAGTTGGGTGAAGGGCCCGATCTCCGTGACCCGCTCCAACTGATCCCGGGTGATCGTCCCTCGGTCGGGGGTTTGCTGCACCCGGTCGTCCCGCTGGCGCTGCAGGTCGACACCCACCGACCATTGGGGTCGGGCTGATCCCAGCGAGAACGGGATCTCCGCGATGGCCCGCACACCGTACGCCCGGCGGTCGAGTTGGATGAACGCAAATGACAGGGGATTGTGGAGATCCCGGGTGAGGCCGAACGCCGTCACCGCCACCGACCCCCCCGCGGCGAAGCGTCTCGTCAGGCTGAGCCCCAGCTGACCCTGCATCACGGACTTGCCGGCGTCCGCGTCCACGTTGCGCTGGTTGGCCTGGGCCGGGTTCTGGTCCACCTCCGCTTGCGTGAGGGACCCGGGATTCTCCAGCGTGGGGTTGTCGGCCAGGTGAGCGGACACCAGCAGCGTCGTTCCGGCGCTCAGCTCCTGTTCCAGCCGCACCCCGACGCTGTTGATCTCCGACTCGCTGTGCTGCCGGTATCCGTCGCTGGTGGTTCGGGCACCGGTGACGGCAATGGTCCCCGCACCCACCGGCGCGGTGATCCGTCCCTGGATCTTGATCATCCCGTACGCACCCCCCGAGGTCCGGACCGACGCCTCCCGCCGCACGGGTGAGGGACTGGTGGAGCGGAGAGAGATCACACCGCCGGACGCGTTGCCGTAGAGACTCGACGACGACCCCCGCAACACCTCCACCGATCCCAGGGAGGCGATCTCCACGTTGGTGAGCTGTCCCTGTCCGTCGGGGAGGGTTTGGGGGATCCCATCCAGCAGGATCTTGACGCCCCGGGCCCCGAAGGCGGACCGGGAGCCGAAGCCCCGAATCGAGATCCGCTGGTCCAGGGACGGATTGTACCGATTGGCGACAAAGAGGCCGGGCACCTGCACCAGCGCCTCATCGAACCCCAGGGTCGCCCGGCCCCGCCGCAGCTCGGCGCCGTCCACCGTGGCCACCGCAAAGGGGATCTCATACAGTGAGACGGTTCGTCTCGTCACCGACACCTCGATGGGCCGGAGGACGATGGTGGAGTCCTGGGTCGTGTCGGCCGCCGTCCGGCGCTGTCCATCAACCGGAGTCGGCGCCGCCAACACCAGGGCGACGAGGAATCCTCTCCCCATCCAGGTCACAGCGCGCCTCTACACCGGCAGGCGCAGGAGGGGAAGCTCCCGGCCTTCCGGCTGCGACGGGACCATGTCGACTCGTTCCGCTCCGTACTTGGCATAGAAGGTTTCGGCGTTGGGATCGGACACAATACGTAGCGCGTCTGCGCCGTTCTCGCGAGCGCACGCCATGGCGTGCCGCAGGAGCACGTCGCCAATGCCGTGCCCCATGTGATCCGGGTGGTAGCCCCACGACGCCTTGGCGGTCATGGCGATGGTGGAAAGTGTGTCGGCCTCGTCGGCTCCGGCTGCACGGATCGTCAGGCTCATAGCGGTCCTTGGCGTCTCTGCTATACGGCTCTCACCACGGGAATGTTGCGCTGCCGTCTGGCGCCCTGTAGCATACCTCCCACAGCAAATCCCATCGAGCCCCGGGGACCAGATGAGCGACGACACGACGAGCCAGTCTGCATTGTATGCGGACCACCGCAAGTTTCTCAAGGAAATGGTCGAGAAATACGACCTGGAGGATGAGGGCAAGGCGCTTCGGGTGCTGGTGACCTACGCCATGCAGGATGGGAACCTGGACGACATCTACAAGGGGATTCGCTGCCGCCATTGCGGGTAGAGCGCGTCCGACCCCCCTCCCCGGCACACCATTCCACATTGCAGGCCGTACAAGAGGACGTGGCGGTTGTTCTAGCACAAACCGCCATATCGTCCCAATGTGCTACGTTCTGGGCGCAATGTTATGACTTCCCACAGAAACCGGAACCCACGTAACGATGCAGGGTAATTCGGCCAGCACCCCAGCTCATTTGTCACTACAACGGATCGACATGCGGCGTGTTGGGCACCTTGCCGCCAGGTGAGGTACTCGCTGGAGGGGCGAGCGAGTTTCCACAAACTCGGCACAACACGTCGCACCTCTTCTCTGATCACCCAGGCCCAAAACAGTCGGGCCCGCGACATCCGCCGCGGGCCCGTTGTGTGAGAGATACAGCAGCTGCCTAACCCGAGGGGTCTTCTCCCTCTGGGTTCTGTGGTGTGAACCACTCGTCGGCGACTTCGCTCGGCAGGTACAATACACCGCCCAGATTGTGCTCCAGCGCGCACGGCAGGCAGACCCGTCCCCACCCCACGGCTCCGTCGGTGTTCTTCAGAGCCCTGATGATGTGAGCCGTCACCGATTTGCGACATACAAAACAGTGCATTGTCAGTCGCCTTTGCCTTTATCTTTGCGATTTGCTTCCGAATCCTCGTGCGAATCGCGGAGGGGAGAGATCAAGGCCCCGTCCAATCCGTATTCCCAAGCGCAGGGGAGGCAGATTCGTCCAGTACCGTCCGGGCCACCCGCACTCTTCAGCCCTCTCACGATGTGGACCACCGCCACACTACCGCATATGAAGCATCTCATTGGTTATCCGACCTGGCCTACTGGTTCAAAATGGCTCGGATTTTCTGTGGAAAAACGCGGGAGTGCGGTACGTCACAACAACCCGCGTTCCCGTCATGGCCAGAATACTTGGGGCAGGAGAAACCCGCTGTGTCCTAAGGCACACAAACGACGGATGGGCCGTTCCAGATGATGTTTTTTGAGGGGATTCCCTAGTCGGGGAAGTTCATCCGGCGGAGCAAATCTTCGAATTCGGGGCTGCCGCGAAGCGGGTCGTACCCCGGCCACACCTTGAGCATCTCGACCCCATCGCGCTCGTCGTACGCACGCGCGAGCCAGCTCATCGCCGCCGCGCCGTCACCGAGCGCCGCATACACCTTCGCGAATTCGTTTGGCCCCACATAGCCGGTTGCGCCCGCGCGCTGCAGTTGCTGCAGTTTCCACTGCCAGTATCCCTGAGATCCGCTCGTGGCATACGACTGCTGCAGCATCCTCGCCGCCAGCGCCCCACCCGTGCCCATGCCGGCGAGTCGCGCCAACCGCAATTGGACCGCTTCGTCGTACCGGTCGAGCTGGGTGTAGATCCACTCGAGTAGGCCGAGGGCCCGCTCGAAGTCTGGATCCATCTGCACTGCCCGGGTGAGCGCCGAGATGGCCTCGTCGTAGCGTCGCGCGTTGACCAACTGATCGGCGAGAATGACGCGGCCCATGGGATTCAGGGGATCCAACTCGAGACCCCGCTGCGCCTGCGCGATCGCCTCGTCGTGCCGGCCCACGGACGTGAGGTGGTAGGCGTACCACTGCCTCGCAATGGCCGAGCTGCGGTCCACCTCTATGGCGCGGCTATAGGCCCGTTCGGCGGCGGCCCAATCCCACTCGTACATCGACTTGATACCGGCCAGTACCGCGTGGGCTTCAGCCAGGTCCTCGTCCAGATCCAGGGCCGCCTCCGCGTGCATCATGGCCCGGGGTTCCGTCTCGGCGGCGGGCAGACCGCCATAGACGCCCAAGAGGTGGAGCGACAGCGCCAGGCCGGCGTGGGCCGGTGCGAAGTCCGGGGACCGCTCGATCGCTTCATTGTAGTAGCGAATGGCCTCCTCGAATCCCGCGACGGTCCCTTTGGCGTGGTGGAATCGCGCCAGGAGGTAGGCATCGTGTACGTCGTGGTCGATCGATTGCACGGCGGCGAGGCGGGCTTCTTCCTGGGGCGTCAACTCCGCCTCGATCTCCCGCGCGACGGCACGAGCCACTTCCGCCTGGAGGGCGAACATGCTCTCGACCGTTCCCGCGTACACGTCCGCCCAGAGGTGCCGTTCGGGACGTGCTGCGATGAGCTGGACGTTGATCCGCACGCTGTCCCCCCCACGATACACCGATCCCTCAACCACGGCATCCACGCCCAGCTCCCGGGCGATGTCGGGTACCGAACGGTCTGTTCCGCGGTATTGCAGCACCGATGTTCGTGAGATCACCGTCAGCGCCCCGATCTGAGCCAACTCCGATATCAACAGGTCGTGCATGCCGTCGACGAAGTACTCCTGCTCCGCATCGCCCGAGAGATTGGTGAATGGAAGGACCGCCAAACTCTCGATGGACCGTGTGTTCCCTCCTGAGGCCAAGGCCCACCACCCACCGGCAATCACCGCGATGGCGGCGAGGGCCGCGGCGATCCTCGTCTTGGAGTTCGTACGCGCTGGCGACGGCGACACTGGTGGGGCATCCGTCGTCGGCGGTCCATGCCACATGCCGGTGTTCTGGAGCTTCCCTACCCGTCCCAGGGCTGCCGCAAATTCCGTAGCGGACTCGAAGCGCTCGTCGGGTTGCTTCGCCAACGCCTTGGTGACGATGGTGTCCAGTTGCGCGGGCACCTCGGGATGTGCCACACGAATCGAGGGGACTGGATCGATGGCGTGGCGCGCCATGGCGGCCTGCGCGTTGTCGGCGGGATACGGGAGTTCCCCGGAGAGCATCTCATACAACACGCACCCGAGACTGTACACGTCGGTGCGTTGATCGACGGGGTCGCCACCCGCTTGCTCCGGACTCATGTAGTGGGGCGTACCCACGAGACCACCGATGAGCGTGATGTCATCCTCACACACGTCGCACATCGCTTTGCCGATGCCAAAGTCGGTGACCATGGCATGCCCCTCCACGAAGAGGATGTTCCCCGGCTTGATGTCGCGGTGGATGATGTTCTGCTTGTGCGCGTACGAGAGCGCACTCGCCACTTCCCGGGCGATTTGGACCGCTCGTTCGACCGGCAAGCGCCCTTGCTCTCGCAGACAGTGCTGCAAGTCCTCCCCGTCGATGAACGGCATCACGTAGTAGAGGAACCCATCCGCTTCGCCCGAGTCGTAGACCGGGACGATGTTGGGATGGGCCAGCCCCGCCGCCATCTCGATCTCCTGCAAGAACCGGGCAGCGGTGAGTGATTTGGCGAACTCGGACAGGAGGACCTTGACCGCCACCTTGCGGTTGTGCTTCGGGTCCAGCGCGAGATAGACGGTCGCCATACCGCCATGACCGATCTCCCGATCAATGGCGTACCCGTTTCTGAACGCGTCTTTGATGTGTTCGAGGAGGTCAGACATCGGTATCAAGATGCCCTGTCTCGGGCCGGGAAGCGAGAGGCACCGCTCCTCACACCTTGCACCGGGGCCCCCCAGCCACTATTTCGACCGCATGCCGGAGCTGTCCTTGATCCGACGGGCCCGCCTCCACGGCCAACGCCCGGCCGTGGAGGCGGGCCGCAGCTTCACGTACGAAGAGCTGCTGGAGTCTTCGGAGCGGGTCGCGTCGTTCCTCCTGGCCGGCCGCACCGATCTCCGCGAGGCGCCGATCGCGTTTCTCGTCCCGCCGAGTTTCGACTACGTCGCGGTACAGTGGGGGATCTGGCGCGCCGGCGGTATCGCCGTGCCGCTGGCGCCGTCGTACCCGGTGCCGGAGTTGCGGTACGTCGTCGAGGACGCCGACGCTTCACTGGTCGTCACCCATCCCGACTTCGAGGACGCCGCTAGCGAGGCCGTCGGCGGTGGCGGCGAGCGGGGTCTCGTATCGACAGAGCGCCTCCGTGTGGAGGCCACGATGCCCCTCCCCGACGTGACGCCGGAACGCAGGGGAATGATCCTCTATACCAGTGGCACCACCGGCAAACCCAAAGGGGTGGTCACCACCCACGCCAACATCGAGGCGCAGGTCACGTCCCTCGTCGAAGCGTGGCAGTGGAGCGCCGACGACCACGCCCTCCTCGCCCTACCACTGCACCACGTCCACGGCATCATCAACGTGGTGACGTGCGCGTTGTGGGCGGGAGCCCGCTGCGAGATGCTGCCGGCGTTCGACGCCGCCACGGTCTGGAAGCGGTTCCGTGACAGCCCGGTCACCGTGTTCATGGCCGTCCCGACCATGTACCACCGGTTGATCGCCGAGTGGGATCGGGCGGAGCCCGGGCGTCGGAAGGCGCTGTCCGACGCGTGCCGCCGCATGCGCCTCATGGTGTCCGGTTCCGCACCGCTGCCCACCCAAACGCTCGAGCGTTGGCATGAGATCAGCGGTCACCTGCTCCTCGAGCGATACGGCATGACCGAGATCGGCATGGGGTTGTCCAACCCCCTCACGGGAGAACGCGTTCCCGGACATGTGGGCACACCCCTTCCTGGAGTCGAGGTACGCCTGCTGGATGAGACCGGCGACGAGGCGGGCGCCGGATCCCCCGGTGAGATTCACGTTCGGGGGCCCGGGGTCTTCACCGAGTACTGGCGCCGGCCCGACGAGACACGCGAGGTGCTGCGCGACGGGTGGTTCGCCACCGGTGACGTGGCCGTGGTGGAAGACGGCAACTACCGCATTCTGGGTCGGACGAGCGTCGATATCATCAAGACGGGTGGCTTCAAGGTGTCGGCCCTCGAGATCGAGGAAGTGCTACGCCGGCATCCCGACATCGACGATTGCGCCGTCGTCGGCGTGGCGGACGAGGACTTGGGTGAGCGGGTGTGTGTCGCCGCTGAGCTGCGGAAGGGGTCGGCGCTGGCTGCGGACGGGCTTCGCGCGTGGGCCAAACAGTACCTCGCGCCCTACAAAGTCCCGCGGGACTTCAGCGTGACCACCCTGCCGCGGAATGCCCTGGGCAAGGTGCAGAAGCAAGACCTGGCGATCCTTTTTGGAGCGCCATGACTTCCTGGATCGGGCAACACGGGATCATCCTGTTCCTGCTCGCGGGCTACCTCGCGGTCCTCGCCCAGCACGCCATCGCCGGCAAGCGCCGCACCAAGGGCCTGGCAGACTATTACGTGGGCGGGAGATCGATGGGCGGTGTGGCCCTGGGGATCTCGTTCTTCGCGACCTACTCCAGCACCAACAGCTTCATCGGTTTCGCGGGCCAGACCTACTCCTATGGGCTGCCGTGGTTGCTGTTCGTACCGGTCATCACCGTGTTCTGCTTCGTGGCGTGGCGCTGGGTGGCGCCGCGACTGCGCGAAGCCACCGCGTCGCTGGATTCGGTAACGATTCCCGACTTCATCGGCTTTCGGTTTGGGAGCAATGCCGCCCGGTTCTCGGCAGCCCTGATCGTCGTGTTTGCCAGCCTGTTGTACATGACGGCGGTCTTCAAGGGCGCCGGGACGCTCTTGGAAACGTTCCTCGACATTCCGTACGCCGGCGCCATCGGCCTCGTCCTCGTCATCGTCATGCTCTACACCGCCGTCGGCGGATTCATCTCCGTTGTCAAGACAGACGTGGTCCAAGGTGTGATCATGGTGCTGGCAGCGATACTGCTCTTCGTCGGCACCGTGCGCGCGGCCGGGGGCCTCGACACCTTTGCCGCCGTGCGTGAGCTCCCCGAGGGGCGGGCCCTGTTCTCATGGGACGCGGCCATGCCGTTTCCCGTGTTGTTCGGGATCATGGTGGCGGGAACCTTCAAGCTCGTCGTCGAACCCCGACAGCTGTCCAGGTTCTACGCCCTGCGGACTCCGGCGGAGGCTCGCCAAGGCCTGTGGGTCTCCACCCTGATTTTTCTGTTCGCGTACTCCCTGTTGCTTCCCCTCGGCATCTACGCGCGCCATCTCTTCCCGGCGGGGATGGCGGACACCGACCGCATCATTCCGGAGATTCTGAGCGGAGGCGTTGTCTTCCATCCCGCGGTGGGAGCCTTTCTCGTGCTCGCGCTGATCGCCGCCGCGATGTCCTCACTGGACAGCGTGCTGCTGGTGTTGGCGTCCACCTGCGAGCGTGACATCGTGGGGGTGTGGCGGGGGGTCATTCCCGACGCCGCCGCCATTCGGGCCACGCGATGGTACGTCGCAGTCTTTGCCGCCATCACGGGACTCATCGCACTCAACCCTCCTGGAGGCATCGTGGCCCTCACGGCGTTTTCGGGGAGTCTCTACACCGCGTGCTTCTTCCCAGCGTTGATTCTGGGCCTCTACTGGAAGAAGGGGAACGGCGCCGCAGTGTTGGCGTCGTTCGCCGCGGGGGTTCTGACGCTGGCGCTGTGGCGATACGTTCCTGCGATGTCGAACGTCCACGCGGTGTTTCCGGCGGTGCTTTTTTCGACCGGCGCGTATGCCGTCATTGCAGCCCGTGTGCCTTTGGCCGATCCGTCGAAGGAGCCGAATCGTGAATAGCCACGGAAACCACGGAACGCACGGAAACCCAACCCCACCTCCCGGAGTTTTTGTTTTCCCGTCCGCTCCACCCCACTTCACTGTGAAGTCCGTGGGCGTGGGGTGGGGAAACAAGAAACCCGGGGAGGGGCGGGGGTCCGTGCATTCCGTGGGTTCCGTGGCCATCTGGATTGCAGCGCTGCTGGTGTCGGCCTGCCAACCGGCCAGCCGAAACGGGCACGATCCTGTGGGTGGCATCCACGGCGTCGTCGCCGCGGCCACACCGGAGGCCACCGAGGCGGGGGTGGCCATCCTGGAGGCCGGAGGCAACGCGGTGGACGCCGCGGTGGCGGTACAGTTCGCCCTCGCCGTGACCGAGCCGGCCATGTCGGGCCTCGGCGGCGGCTCGCAGATGCTGATCCATCCACCCGACACACAACCCATCATCGTCAACGGCACGTCGTACTCGCCCCACGACACACCCCGTAGCACAACAGAGGACGACATCCGGGGCCATCGCGCCACCACGATCCCCACGACGGTTCGCACCATGGCATACGCGTGGGAGCACTACGGCAGCGGGAATCTGACCTGGCTCCAGCTCCTGCAGCCGGCAATCCGATTCGCCGAGGACGGATTCGTGGTGGGACCGTTTCGTCACAACGTGTGGCGCAGGCATCGCGACCAGCTTCGGGCCGATCCCGTGGTGGCGGCATTGTTCCTCACCGCACGGGAAGACGTTCCTTCGACGGGGAGTGTGTTTCGACAGCCGATGCTGGCCAGAACGCTCCGTCGCCTCGCCGACCAGGGAGCGGAGGACTTCTACACCGGTGCGATCGCCCAGGAGATCGCGTCGGACATGGCGGCCAACGGAGGGTGGATCACCCTCGACGATCTCCGCGACCTGCCCAACCCGCGCGTGCTGCAGCCGCTACGGGGTTCGTACCGTGGATGGGACGTCTACACGTCCACGCCGCCCGGCTCCGGGTGGGTGGTGCTGCAGATCCTCAACGTGCTGGAACGGTCTGCTCCCTCCCAGTTGGCGTTGGACTCGCCGGAACGGACCGCCACCTTGGCGGCTGCGTTGCACATGGGGCACTCCAGTCGCCGGGCCACCCCCATCACCGACTTGATCGACTATCAGCAGGAGGCCGCCAGGCGCATCGACAAGGCCACCGCCGCTCGACTGCTGGAGGAACGCGCATCCGGGGAGACAACGCACTTCACGGTGGTGGATCGAGATGGGAGGACCGTTGCGGTCACGTCGAGCATCAACGCCTATTTCGGGGCCCGGGCGGCGCACGAGACGCTGGGATTCCTGTACAACAGCTACATGCACGAGTTCGTGTTCGAATCCCCTGAGCATCCCTTCGCCATCCGGCCCGACGGGATGCCCCTGTCGTCGATGAGCCCCACCGTCCTCGCCCGGGACGGCCGACCCGTCCTGGCCCTGGGCAGTCCCGGCAGTGCCCGCATCATCTCGGCGGTCACGCAGGTGGTCCAGCTCTGGGTGGACGAACGGCTTCCCATCGACGAGGCCGTCGCCACGCCACGCATTCACGCCCTGCCGGGGCAGCGCTTCTACATGGAGGCGCGGAGGATGCCCGGCGCCGTGCGCCGCACGATGGAACAGGCGGGCTACACGTTCCCGGACGTAGGGTGGGACCTGTCGCTGAACGGACTCAACGCCTACTTCGGCGGGGTGCACGCCGTGGCGTTCGACGGCACCGCGTGGCACGGCGCCGCGGATCCCCGGCGAGACGGCGCCGTGGGGTATGCAGCGCGGTGACTACTCGGCTTTCACCGCAATAATCGGATCCACCTTGGTTGCGCGGCGCGCCGGCATGTAGCACGCCAGCGTCGCAATCAGCGCCAGCAACACGGCCACGCCGCCGAACGTGGCGACGTCGGTTGGTGCGACGCCATACAGCATGCTCGACAACACCCGAGTGAGTCCCACCGCTCCCACCAGGCCGATCCCGATCCCGATGGCGGACGGTACCATGCCGTGGCGCAGCACGGCGCTCATGATGTCACGGCGCCCTGCCCCCAACGCCATACGGATCCCCATCTCACGCGTCCGGTTCGCCACGGAATAGGAGACGACCCCGTAGATCCCGATCGCCGCCAACGCCATCGCCACCGCGGCGAAGATGCCCAGCAGCAACATGTTGAAGCGCGGGCGAACCACGCGTCGCGCGATGAGCTGATCCATCGTCATGAAACGCGACAACATCATGTCGGGCTCGATGGCCTGGAGTCGCGCCTGGACGGTGGGCACGAGAGCCTCAGGATCGGACTCGGTCCGGATGATGATGAACGTGGCTCCCCGCGGGGCCTGGAGCTGCGGCCAGTACACATAGGGCTCCACCGCGGTCCCAACCTCGAACGGCTGCACGTTGGACACGACGCCCACGATGGTCCGAGTCGTACCGGCCTCCGAGGTGGCGCCGGGAAGAATGATCTGCTCGCCGATGGGGTCTTGCTCGGGCCAATACTTGCGCGCCATGGCCTCGTTGATGATCGCGACGTCGGGTGCACCCTTGACGTCGCTCTTGGTGAAATCACGGCCACGGACAATCGGCAATCTCAAGGTGCGGAAGTACTCGGGTCCGATGTCGAACCACCGGATCATAGGCTGTTCCCCCGCCGGAGGTACCGGCCGGCCGGCGATGAGCATTTCGCCTCCGTCCATACCACCGAACATCGGCCCCGCCGAGGCGTTGCCCACGGAAACCACCGACGGAATGGACTGCAGGTCCTCCACCGCCCGTTGCTGGAGCGCCGCAATCTGGAAGCCGTCCTCGTACTTGCCGCTCGGCGCCAACGTCCACAGGGTCAGCAGATTGCTGCGATCGAACCCGGGATCCCAGCGCATCAAGGTGGTGAAGCTCTGCAACAGGAGTCCCGCACCGGTCAGCAGGACGAACGCCAGCGCAATCTCCGACACCACCAACATCCCTCGGGCCCCCAAACTCGACCTTCCGACGCGGAATTGATCACCCTCCTTCAGCGAATGACTGAGTTCCAACTGGGATGCGTGGAGTGAGGGGACGATGCCGAAGATCACGCTCGTCACAATCGACAAAACCAGGGCGAAGCCCATCACGCTGCCGTCCAACGCAACCTCGTCCATCCGTGGTATGTCGCTGGGCGCCACGGCCACGAACATGCGGACCGCCCATGTCGCGAGAACCAGTCCGGCCGTCCCGCCGATCGCGGCCAGCAAGAGGCTCTCGCTGAGCACCAGTCGGACGATGCGGGACCTTCCGGCACCGAGAGCCGCGCGCACCGCAAATTCCCGCCGCCTCCCGGCCGCACGCGCCAACAATAGATTCGCCACGTTGGCACAGCCGATGAGGAGCACGAAACCCACGGCTCCGAGGAACACCAGGAGGAGGCTGCGCACCGAACCGACGATGCTTTCGTGGAGCGGCCCGATCGCGACGCTCCAATCCGCGTTCGTCTCGGGGTATTCCTCTGCGAGGCTCAGCGAAATGCCATCGAACTCTCGCCGTGCCGCCGCGAGATCCACCCCCGCCCCGAGTCGTCCGAACCCGGCGAAACCCCGCCAATTGCGATTCCGTTCGTCCCGAGGATTGAAGTGCAGCGGGGTCCACATGTCGACGTATTCCAAATCAGGGACCTCCGCCGACGCAGGCAGCACGCCGATGACCGTATAGCTCCCCTCGGTGAACGGCAACGCCCTGCCGACGATGTCGGGATCGCTTCCGAACTGACTCTGCCAAAAACTGTGGGTCAGGATCACGACCCTGTTGTCGCCGGGCGGCAGATCGTCGTCGACGAACAGACGGCCCAGCTGCGGTGTGAACCCGAACACCTTGAACAGCCCCGGCGTCGCCAGGCCGCTCGAGACGCCGCGGACGCCGTCCTCCTCCCGCAGAATGAACGACCAGCCGCGACCCAACCCGATCGCTTCCATCGACCGGCTCATGGCAGACCAGTCTTCCACATTGGGAGGGGACACCCTGCCGTAACGTGGGCCCGACGCGGGCTGCTCCGAGAGGGTGACGAGGCGCCCGGGATCGGGATACGGCAGCGGGCGTAGCAAAATGCCGTTGACCACGCTGAAAATGGCGGTGTTGGC
>JBDHHA010000130.1:0-12882 GCA_039589615.1 Gemmatimonadota bacterium | reverse complement strand
TTTCCAGTCGCTCTACCGCTGCCTTGACGGATTTCTTGGAGGCGCCGGCGAAGTTGACGGCCGGCAACAACGTCGTGGCGACGCGGACCGCTTCCTCACCCTCAAAGATTTGGTCCTTCTTCTTGTGCTTGAACTTCAGCACGGGTGTTTTGGAGTCAGGATCCACGCTCAGCTGCGCCGCGTTGAACGCCGTACCGCGTACCGTGAGCACGCGTCCGTCCGTTGTCCTGACCTTCACCCGCCGCGCGCTGTTGATGATATTCGGGATGTTGCCCCACAAGCCGCCGAAGCTGCCAATGCTCGCGCCCACAGCCGCCGCACCAGCCACAACCGTCCCCACCGCAACGACCACTCCGCCTCCGATGAGCACGGCCCGACGGCGGCGCCGGCCGAATTGATCCCCGTATCGCCACGCGGCAAATTCCGGTCGCAGTGGCTCGCCAATACGCACCAACTCGAGACCTTCCTTCAACTTTGCCATACCAACGTTGTCCGTGGACACGCGGAGCCGGGTTCCGTGGAACGCTCGCTCGCATTCCTCCATTGACTCCCACCGCGTATCGAGCGGCGAAAGGTTCCACCGCTCGCAGTATCGACACACTACCCAGAGCCGACCCTTGGCCGAGTCGAACGCCAGGCGGCGGCCAATCGGAAATGTCTCGATGATTTCGTTGGCGCCCAGTGACTTCTGGCAAAAAATGCAGGTCGAGTACATTCAGGTGTCCTGCAGAGGGTGTGCCCAAAGATCACCAGCCGGCAGCGTCGCGTGCAACGGACCGGCGCCTACCGGGCAAATTCGATTCATGACCGGTTGTTTTGTCCGCGCATCCGGTTGGGATTCACCGTTACATTCCACTCGTGTCAACCGTCCGCATCCTCTTCTTTGCCGATACCCACCTGGGATTCGATCTACCGACCCGGCCCCGCATCGAGCGACGTAGGCGGGGCGAGGATTTCTTTGCGAATTACGAGTTGATCCTGCAAGCCACCGTAAGGGATCGCTTCGATCTCGTGGTGCACGGCGGCGATCTCTTTTTCCGCAGTCGCATCCCGCCGGAGTTGGTACAGCGCGCTTTTCTCCCCCTGAAGAAAGTGGCGGACCGGGGCACACCGATCTTCATCGTGCCGGGGAACCACGAACGCTCCCGCATACCCTATGACATGCTCACCCGGCACCCTCGCATCAACATCTTCGATCGGCCACGACGGTTCGTGGTCGATGTCGGGAACACGAGGGTCACGCTGGCGGGTTTCCCCTATCACCGCAATAACGTTCGCGGTGAATTCCAATCACTTCTTTCCGCCACGGGCTGGAACGAGGAACGAGCCGACGTCAATCTCCTCTGCGTGCATCACTGCTTCGAGGGCGCGACCGTCGGGCCGAGTGATTACGTGTTCCGATACAACGAGGACGTCATCCGACACAGTGATGTCCCCTCCGGGATCGCCGCTGTCCTCACCGGCCACATCCACCGTCACCAAATCCTGACCGTGGACCTGCGCGGTCACCGCCTGACGACACCGGTGCTGTATCCGGGGTCCATCGACCGCACGTCATACGCCGAACAGGACGAGGCCAAGGGATACCTGGACCTGAAGTTCGACGGGAACGCTCCTCCCACCACGCAACTCGCGGCGACGCGCTTCGTCGAACTGCCAGCCAGACCGATGGTCACCGAGTCGATCGACGGTACAGGGGTCCCTGCCCCAGCGCTGGAAGAACTCCTGGTAGCGGCCATTCGCCGGGCTCCGCCCGATGCCATTCTGAGGCTGAGGATCTCCGGCACCCTCCGCGGCCGCGCGCGGCGGGTGGTGGCCGCGGCCCACCTGAGATCGCTTGCGCCGGATACCATGAATGTCGACGCCGTGTTGGTGGATATGCGGTCGAGTCCGCCGCGTGGTATTGATGACGGTTCGCAACCTGCGGCCACGTAACTTGCCGACCTGCGCCGGCAATGCAGGCTATTCTAGCCCGCGATTGGCAATATGACCATTTATGACTATGTTATGACCATGAAGACGGTCAAGATTGCCGAGTTGAAGGCCCGGCTGAGCGAGCACCTGCGGTACGTGCGGCGGGGACATGTGCTCACGATTCTGGATCGCGACACACCGGTAGCGCAGGTTGTTCCGATTGGGGGGACCGACGCCTTGCGCGTACGGGAACCGGCCGAGCGCGTGGGCAAACTGCAGGACGTACCGTTACCTGCCCCCCTCCGTATCGAGCTGGACGTGGTGGACCTGTTGCTGGAAGAGCGACAGGGGGAGCGGTGATAGCCTATCTCGATTCTTCCGTCATACTGCGGGTCATCTTGGGCCAGCGGGACGAGCTCGGGGCGTGGAAGTCGATCGAACGCGGCGTGGCAAGCGCACTGGTGCGGGTGGAATGTCTGCGCACGCTGGACCGGCTTCGGCTTCGGGCTGGCCTATCCGACGAAGACCTCGCGGAGAGACGGGAAACCGTCTTCCGAATCATCGACGAAACAGAGGTCGTAGAACCCTCGCTGGCAGTGCTCGACCGAGCGGCTCGGCCCTTCCCTACGGAGCTTGGTACACTGGATGCGATTCATCTCGCCACGGCGCTGATGTGGCGGGAGGCGCGGGGCGAGGAGATCGTCATGGCGACCCACGACCGTGCCCTCGGGACTGCAGCCCAGGCGAGTGGGCTCCGGGTCGCTGGGTTGAGATAAGGCGGCAGCCACACCTTCCCGAGTCAGGGGCGGTCCACCCCTCCCCACCCCTCCCATTGCAACCTTTCTGCCCCTCGCACCGTCTTATCATCTGAATATCCCTGACTATGCCATAGAAATAGCCTTGGGGGGCGCATGGGACACGCGGGTGAATTCGAGATGCTGGTGCTCCTGGCCGTTCTCCGGCTTGGCACCGGCGCGTACGGCGTAACCGTCCGGGACGAACTCGAGAACGAGACCTCGAGAACCCTCACCTTGGGGACGATCTACAAGACACTGGGGCGGCTCGAGACGAAGGGACACCTCCGCTCCCGTACGAGCGAGCCGACGGCGGAACGGGGCGGCCGACGCAAGAAGCTCTATGAGGTGTCCTCGTCCGGACTCGTGGCGGTCCGGCAATCTTTGGGAGACCTGCGGCGCCTCGCCGACGGGGTGAACCTCGAGCTGGAGGAGCGCTGATGCTCGGCCGGCGCCCACCGCGTTGGGTTCACTTCCTCGTGGGTCTGTGCGTTCCCCGGGAGGAGAGGGAGTTCTTCCTGGGCGACCTAGAGGAATCATCCGCCCACCGGCCCTGGATCCACGAGGTGGCCGGCGTTCTTCAGCTCCGAATCGGCCCGCACCGAAGAGCCCCACGATCACGAACACAAAGAGGAGACACGATGCTGCAGGAACTTGTTCGCGACGTCCGCTTTGGTCTGCGGATGATGGCGAGGAGCCCGGGCTTCACGATCGTGGCGCTGATCACCATGGCGCTGGGAATCGGTGCCAACACGGCCATCTTCAGCGTGGTCAACGGCGTACTCCTGAAACCCCTCCCCTACCCCGAGGCCGACCGCCTCGTGTATCTGCGTGAGAACAACCTCCCCAGGGGCTGGAATTCGTTCACGTTGGCCCCCCTCAACTTCTGGGACTGGCAGCAACAGAACCGATCCCTGGAACTGAGTGCTGCGTATCGGGTGAGGACCGTTACGTACACAGGAGGCGACCGGCCCGAGACGCTCCGGGCCTATCAAGTGTCGGAGGAGTACCTCCAGATCTTGGGGGGCGAGCCACTGTTGGGACGGGGCATTACCGCGGAGGACCTCGACCCGGATCGGGAGGGCGTGGTGCTGCTGGACCACGGGTATTGGCGGCGATCCTTCGGAGGCGACCCCGCAGTCCTGGGAAGGACCATGGTGCTGAACGGGGAATCCCATACGATAATCGGCGTGCTGCCGGCGGGGTGGCGGCCCCTCAGCCGCAGCGGCACGGACATCGTGCTGCCGCTGCGACCGCAGCCGTACTGGTTCGAGGCACGAGGCTCCCATTTCCTCAATGGCATTGGCCGGATGAAGCCGGGAGTGACGGTGGAGCAGGCCCAGGCGGACCTCTCGGCGGTGGCAGCGGCCCTCGAAGCTGAGTATCCCGAGTCCAACGCCGGCTGGGGCGCGTCCGTGCGGTCGCTCAACGACGTCCTGGTATCCCAGTCGCGACCGCTCCTCGCCATGCTCATGGCGAGCGTGGGGCTGGTGCTGCTCATCGCGTGTGTCAACGTGGCCCAGATGACCCTGGCCCGCGCCAGCGTCCGCGGACGCGAGATCGCCATCCGCACCGCCCTCGGCGCCGGGCGAGGTCGAGTCGTCCGGCAACTCCTTGCCGAGAGCCTGCTGCTCTCGGTGTTCGGCGGCGCCTTGGGAGTCCTCGTGGCCGCCGTCAGTCTGAAAGGCCTCTTCGTCGGGTGGCCCCAGATCTTGCCGCGCATGGAGGCGATCAACGTTAACGGCACAGTTCTCTTCTTCACGGCCGGTTTGGCGCTGGCATCGGGCATCCTCTTCGGGCTCTTTCCGGCCTTGAGCATCGCCGGTTCCAACTTGGGCGAGGCACTGAGGAAGAGCGGTTGGAGCGTCACGGGAGACGCCTCCCGACGCCGCCTCCGAGCCGGGCTGGTTATCGCCGAGGTCAGCCTGGCCACCGTCTTGTTGGTGGGGTCGGGCCTGCTGGTGCGCAGTTTTCTTGCTCTGCAGAACGAGGATCCGGGATTCGAGGCAGGTGGTCGGTTGGCGCTCTCCACACCCCTTCCCGATTCGAAGTACGGGACCGTCGAGGAGGTCCGGGCCTACGGAGACGCAACGCTGGAGCGCCTGGCAGCCATTCCCGGAGTCGAATCGGCGGCGATCACCACGCTCATTCCCGTGAGCGGGCAGGATGAGATCTGGAGTGTGTGGATCGAAGGACGCCCACAGAACGGTCCGGAAGACGCCATCTCGGCACTCATGTACCGGGTGAGTCCCGGATACTTCGAGACGACCGGCATTCCGCTGAGCATGGGACGGGAGTTCACGCCATACGATCGCGAGAACACCGCCCGAGTGGTGATCGCGAGCGCCTCTTTTGCAGAGACCCACTTCCCAGAGGAGGACCCGCTGGGCAAGCGCTTCCGGTTCGGAACAGGGGATGATGACCTGTACGTCGAAATCGTCGGCATCGCCGGCGATGTGCAGCACTACAGTGTAGGTCGCACCTCCATGCCGCAGGTCTACCTGCCGTTTTCCCAACGGCCGAGTTCCAGCGTCAGCTTCGTGATCAAGGCGTCGGTGCCGCCGCCGTCCCTCGTTCGGGCCGTCCGGAGCGAAATCCAGGCGGTAGACCCCGACATGCCTCTCGTGGGCGTTCAGCCCTGGGATCAAATCCTCGCCGCCGACATATCGACCCCCCGCTTCCAGGCAATGTTGCTCACCGCTTTCGGACTGACGGCGCTCCTCTTGGCCGTGGTGGGTCTCTACGGCGTGATGTCGTACACTGTTGCGCAACGGTCCCGGGAGTTCGGGATGCGGATGGCGCTGGGCGCACCGCAGAGCAACATTCTGCGGCTCGTGTTTCGGGATGGGGTTCCCCTGGTGGCGATCGGAGTGGTGGTCGGTCTCGGCGGCGCGGTTGCCCTTACCCGGACCTTGGAGTCGATGCTCTTCGGTGTGGGGGCCCGTGATCCGGGAGTGTTCGCCGCGGTACCGCTGATACTCGTTGCCGTCGCCGCTGTGGCCATGCTGGTCCCCGCCGTCCGCGCGACGCGGGTCGATCCAGTGAAGACCCTGGCGACGGAGTGAGTGGTCTCCTAGCCTATGCGAGCCAGCACTCTCTGCAGCGCCTCCTCTGCGAGACGTTTCCGCTCGGCGACCTCCTCGTCGCCACGATCCCAGAGGGCCAAGGCGTAGCCATACTGCAGGGCGGCTTCAGCGAGGTCACCGCGGCGCTCGGCGAAGGTGCCCAGCTCGAACGTGGACCGTGCCGTGTAGAACGCGGCCCAGTTGTGCGGCGGCGCAAGGGATCGGTACAATCGTTCGGCCTCGGCGATCTTTCCGCGAACCCGAAGCACTTCGGCGAGGTGAAACCGCATGCCTGGCTCGGGATGGGCCTCGCCGAGGTTGTTGGAGTGGATGGTCCAGGAATCGAACGCGCGTCGCGCTTCCCGCTCCGCCGTCTCGAGGTCACCGCGGCGAACTGCAAGGCGTGCCTCAATGTCCGCCGACAGCGATCCGGTCCAATCCCACGGCGTGTCACCCTGGGGAATCGACTCCAACGCGCGCTGCCAGACCCGAGCCTTGGTCGTGTCACCGACCGTCGCGTGATATCCCCCAACGGCCCACCCCGTCCCCCAGACCATCGGTTTTTGGTAGAGTAGCGCCTCGAGGGAATCGGCCGGCGCAAACGCCGTGAGTTCAGCGACCGCTCGCTCCGTGGCCGCCGAATCACCTACACCGGCAAGCATCGCCGTCACGAACATGGTGTTGGCGGTCGACCGAATGGCATCGAACTGCCCCTCGGACACGAGCGTGTTATTGGCCGTTATCCGCCCCTCCCCAAACCACAACTGCGTACGTGCACCCAACCCGGTCCGCTGATGAATGACAGGCATCGAGTCGGCCATCAGCTCCTCGAAGAACCGCTCGGCCAGCTCCGGTTGGACCGTTCGAAGATCCCGCAGCGCCGTCGTGACCACCGGGATGGGCTGCGCCGCCAGTGCGCGGAGAATGGAATCTTGCGCTGGTCCCGACGCGAGGTAGGCCCGCACTGCGCCAAGCGTCCCCCGAGGGTGGGGGCCGGTCGAATCCACCGCCACGAGACGAGCCAGGTTGCGCCGCAGCTTCGTCTCATCACCAACCCACATCGCCAGACGCATCAACGTGGCGTAAGCCAACACATCGGTGGAATCGGTGGCGATGACTCGCTCGAAGGCCGCCTCGATTTCGTCTACGCCCTTGTCGAGTTGCCAACCGTAGGTGAGATAGGTGAACGCGACACCTCGCAGTGCCTCGAGGTCGAGGGAATCGAGCTCCAGTACTTGGCCAAAGAGGGCCGCCGCCGCGAGGCCGCGCGTGTCATCCAGTGCGCGGTTGGCCTCCACGCGCAGCCGGTTGCGTGGAGAAAGCCTATCGCGATGGGCCATCGCCCGGTCGATGATCTCCGTCAAGCCGATGAACGGCTGGCCGTTCTCGAACAGCACGGACGAACGGATCTTGAACTGCTCCAGAAATGCCAGCGCGAACGTCGTATCCAATGCGACGGCCCGGTCGATGGGCGCCTGCGCTTCTTGAAACCGACCCCGGTAGCTGAGACTCTTGGCCTCGAGGTACGCCTTCATCGCTTCGATGTTCTCGGTCGCGAGCGTCTCGATCACCGGCACGGTAGGAAGGGAGTCGCGGCTCCACACCTCCGACACGACGTCGATGGCCAGGCGGTTGACGGCGGCTCCGAGACTGTCGGCCGAGGCACCCGAACGGAGTGTCGTTCGTAGATCGCCTTCCTCATCGTAGAGTCGTACGGAGACAAGGACCCGTCCACCAGTCGATGTGACCGAGCCGAGCACGACTGTCGAGGCAGATACCCGATCGGCTACGTCCAGTGCTTCGTTCAACTCCGGCACGCGTAGCAGATCCTGGCCCCTGTCCCGGAGCGATCGCCACACCGTCGTGGGATCGGCGACTCGTACGCCGACCGTGCCGTCCAGCGTCGCTGCGAGGAGATCCGCTACGCCCTCCCCCAACGTGCCCGTTTCGTCCCCAACTGCCCTGAAGGGAAGGACCACGAGGCTGGCACGCTCCTCCCGCGCCTGCGCGAAGGGCGTGGTCAGTAACACGAGCGCTACGACAAATACGGCGACGAGGGCCGTACCTGCCGTCAACACGTGCTTGAGTGAGACTTGTCTCCCGAGTCCTGTGACCCTTTGGAGTGATGAGCGAATCCGCCTGCTGCTGCGCCTTCCGATGAGCGCGTGCGCGAAGTCCGCTGCCGTGTCGTATCGATCCGCCGGGGTCGGATCGAGGGCGCGCCGGAGTACTGCATCGAACTCACGCGTAATATTGGTTCGGATGGGGGCGAGTGCGGGGACCTCCCCCAGCATCTGCCTCGCCAGGATCGCCCCCGGCGTAGGACCGGTGTAGGGTGGTTCGCCCCCCAGCATCTCATACACGACGCAAGCCAGTGAGTAGACGTCGGTGCGACCGTCAAGCTGCGACTCGCCGGCAGCTTGCTCCGGACTCATGTAGGCCGGCGTCCCCACCACAAGGCCGGTGGCGGTGATCTCTTCGGCCCCGGTCACGTCGAGCACTCTGGCTATACCAAAGTCCGCGAGAATCGCCCCGCCCGACGACAACAGGATATTCTCGGGTTTGATGTCGCGATGGATGACGTCATGACTGTGCGCGTAGGTCAGCGCGTTGGAAACTTCCCGCGTGATTTGAGCAACATCATCCAGCGAGAGCTGTTTTTCCCGATTGAGGCGGTCGCGCAACGACTCTCCCTCGACGTAGGGCATGACGTAGTAGAGGAACCCTCCTGCTTCGCCTGAATCGTGGAGGGGCAAGATGTGGGGATGTTGGAGGTTGGCGGTGACCTCTATCTCTTTGAGGAACCGCTCTGCCCCCAATGCTGCAGCAAATTCAGGCCGCAGGACCTTCACCGCCACCTTGCGGTGGTGCTTCAAGTCCTCGGCGAGGTAGACGGTGGCCATGCCGCCGGCACCAAGTTCTTCCTCAACGGCATAGCGGTCTGCGAGGGCGGCTTTGAGGCGGTCGAGGACTTCGGGCATGGTCTAATCGAACTCGGTGACGACGATTCTACTATATGGCGTGGATCCTCACGGAGCCATCTTCACCCCTCCCCTGAAACCTCTCCCACGTACCCACCGTATTGGGATATGACATCATAGTATCAAATCATACTACGCCCGGGAGAGTATCGTGGCGCTCAAGAAACACTGGTATCACATCCTCCTGGCCCTGGCAGAGGGCCCGGCCCACGGGGCGGAGATCCGTCGACGGGTCGCCAAGCACACCCGTGGATCGCTGGAACTCTACCCGGCCATGTTGTACGGATCGGTGGAGGATCTTCTCGAGAGGGGCTTGGTTCGGGAGGTGGACGAGAAATCCGGTCGCCCGGCGGGAGAGAGTGATCGATACCGGTACCTGGACCTGACAGCAGCCGGCCGAGAGACCCTGGCCGCCGAGACCGAGGAGTACCAGGAGGTGGTGCGGATCGCGCGGGACCTCTTGACCAAGGAGGTCTCCCCATGAGCCCGGGCCGGCATTTCTACGCCCTCCTGATCAGGCTCCTTCCGGCGGACTTCAGGATCAGCCGCGGACCCGAGCTACTGGCAACCTTCGACGAAATGCGCGGCGAGTTGGGCTCCAGACCAGGGGTTATACGGCTGGGCCGCTTCTACGTCCGGCTCACGCTGGATCTTCTCAGTCGGATTCGGGCCGAGCGAATCCGGAGCGTGCGCCGCTCCCGAGACAGAGCCCAACCCGTCGACTTGTCGAACGCCGGAGCCAAACCCGCCCCTGGCAAGAGAGGAGACCCAGGCGGGCCGCTTCGGGACGGCGGTCAGGATCTAGCCTACGCGCTCCGCCGCATGGCGCGCACTCCAGGCTTTACGGCGGTCGCCGTCATGATCCTCGCCATCGGCGTGGGGGGCAACGCCACGATCTTCACCATGGCCGAAACCCTGTTCGTGGCGCCGCCACCTCTCATCGCGAACCCCGAGGAGTTGGTAGGATTGGACGGCGGCGTGAACGGAGCCGTTGCGGAGTTCGGCTATTACGACTTCGAGTTCTTCAGAACAAACAGCCAGGCTTTCCAAGACGTCCTGGCGTACGGAGGCTTCCCCGGAACCCGTGGCCGGACGACCAGGAACGGGGGGGAGATCTCCGTGGGCGGGGGAGACGCACGGATCCAAGCCCAGGCGTGGGTGGTGTCCAGCAACTACTTCGAGATGCTGGGCGTCCTGCCCGCCCGTGGATCGGGGTTCACCGGTGAGGTGGGGGAACGCGCCGCCAGTGCACCGGAGGTGGTCCTCAGCCACAGCTTCTGGCAACGGAGCTTCGGCGGGGACCCCTCGGTGCTGGAGCGGCCCATGAACCTCAACGGCATTCCCTTCCGCGTGGCAGGGATTACTCCCAGCAAATTCCGCGGCGTGAACCCCGCGGATCGACCTCCGGATCTCTTCATCCCGATCCGGTCCGCCGGAACCATCAGCGTTGGCTTCGATGAGGCGCTGCGGCGGTTCGATGACGAAGGGGAGCCCAACGCATCCAGGTTCCTCCGCCTGGTGGCCCGCCTCCGCCCGGGAATCGACATGGGGGTGGCCCAGGCCGAAATGGACGTTCTCCAGAGTCGCTGGGACGCCGATTTCGGGGCCTGGTCGAATGAGGTTTATGGGGGCGACTACCGTTTCAGACTGCGCTCCCAGTTTCACCTCGCCGCCTACGAGGCCCGCCAGTTTCGGCAGACGCTAACGCTCCTCTGGTTCGTGGTGGGGTCGGTATTCTTGATCGCGTGCACGAACCTGGCCCTCCTCCTCCTCGCCAAAGCCGCGGGGAGGGAGCGGGAAATGGGGATTCGCGCCGCGCTCGGCGCCGGACGGGCGCGTCTCCTGCGGCAACTCCTCACGGAGAGCCTGCTACTGGCCGGAATCGGAGGGGCGTTGGGGGTCGCGGTGGCATTCGTGGCGGCCGACGCCGCCGCCGCCACACTCCCCATGTCCGTGGCCGTTCAGTTCCAACCCGACGGCACCGTGATTGCGTTTGCCGTTCTCCTATCCAGCCTCGCCGCTGTCCTGTTCGGCACCGCGCCGGCGTGGACGCTCTCGCGCCTGAACGTGTTGGAGGCACTGCAGCGACCCGGTCAAGGTCGGGCCAAGGTCCTCTTCCGCGGGGGTTTGGTGGCGGGACAGACCGCTCTCTCGATCGTCCTCCTCATCGTGGGCGGGCTCTTTGCTCGGAGCTTCCAACAGGCGCGCAACCTGGATCTGGGTTTTCAGCGGGAGAACCGCCTCCTCATGAGTGTCCAGCTCGAGGACTACGATTTCTTGGACCCTCGAGGGTTCGAGTTGATCACCCGGGTGCTGGATCGGCTGGAGGGTGTGCCAGGCGTCGAGGCGGTGTCGACGGCAAACCGCATCCCCTTCTACGGGAGTAACATCGCGATCTTCACCGTACCCGGAACGGAGTTCGCCGAGCAGGGGCTGCGCTCCGGCTTCAACCTCGTCGGCCCGGAATATTTCGAGGTCATGGGGATCCCCTTGGTGGCCGGCCGGGGGTTCTCCCGGGACGACCGGCACTCCACCCAGCGCGCGATCGTCGTCAACGAAGTATTCGCGAATCGGATGTGGCCGGGACAAAACCCCTTGGGACGAACGGTCCCGTTCGTCGACGACGACGAGTGGACGGTGGTGGGTGTGGCGAAGAACGCGATCTACTACAACATCCGGGAAGCTCCCAGGGGCCAGGTCTACTTCCCCCAGCTCCAGATCTACCTGGGGCGAATGACCTTTCTCGTGGCCACGCGAACCGAACCCTTGGCGTCCGCGCGGGCCGTGGACCTTGCACTGCGGGAGATCAACCCCAACCTCGCGGTTGCGTTCGTCACCATGGATCAGTTGGTGGACGAGCAACTAGCCACTCCCCGGATCTGGACCGTCTTCGTGGCCCTGTTGTCGGGTGTCGCCCTGTTTCTGGCAATGGTGGGACTCTACGGAGTTCAGTCATTCCTGGTGGCGCGACGCACTCGGGAGATCGGGATCCGAATGGCGCTGGGCGCCGGCGCGCCGGCGTTGGTGGGGCGGATCATGCAGGGCAGTCTGCTCATCGGCGGGGTTGGCGCGGTTCTGGGTTTGGCAGGGGCTTTCGTCGCAGCAGGCTTGGTACAGGGGTTCCTCTTCGGAGTGCCTCCGCGGGACCCGGTGGTCTTCGTGGTGGTACCGCTCCTGATGATGCTCGCCTGTGTCCTGGCGAGCGTGGTGCCCGCCACGCGGGCCAGCAAGGTGAGCCCGGTGGAGGCGCTGGCTCAGGAGTGAATTGGGAGCGGAGAACGGCGAAGGCGCTCAGCGCGCAGCGGCTGGGCCCTCTCGCGCCGCTTGGATGACGCTCGCACTCACCCAATAGACATTGGCTACTCCGTTGGGCTCGTTGTACCGGCTGAAGAAGATGAACCGGCCGTCGGGGGAGAGAGACGGGCAGGTCTCGTCGAACTCCGTATTCACCCCTGATCCGAGATTCACAGGCGGCGACCAGGAACCGTCCTCTTGTCTGAAGGCCACGAAGATATCCGCATTGTCGTGGCCATCCTCTCTCACGTCGATGAGGACAAAAGACTCGTCCGGGGCGATGAAGGCGTGCATCGCCTCGAGACCGGTATCTCGAACCTCGCTAACCGAATCCCCGTAGACTGTCGCTCGGAATATTCCCTCTTCGGATATGTTGGAGTAGTAGATGACTCCATCCGCCGTGGTGGTCGGATAGAACGCCGGGTCGTCCGCCACCGGTGGCCCCAATTGCCGGGGAGACCCCCATCCCTCCTCATCGCGGTCCACGGCCCAGATCCTCACGTCCCTGCCCTGGTCGTAAGGGGCGAAGTAGATCCGGCTGCCGTCCGGCGTGAAGAAGGCCTCCATCTCCTCCGCCCGCTGGCCGTCTGCCAAACGCACCTCCCTGGGGCCGATCCACCCACTATCCGTGGCACTGAAATGGAGGAGACCGGCGGGCCGTCCCGGTACCACGCCGGTCACCAACAATTCCTGTACGTCCGGAGAGAAGCTCACGGCGAATTCGTAGCGTCCCTCGACCGACACCAATCCGGGAGCGAATATGACCGCACTGTCCCCAGGGGGTGACTGGTCGAGATACGCCCCAACCGTGTCCGAATCGCCCGTGGAACAAGC
>JBDHHA010000129.1:0-13032 GCA_039589615.1 Gemmatimonadota bacterium | reverse complement strand
TTCCACCTCCCCGCCTCGGGCCGGCTCTGATACCACGATTGGAGGCAGCGCACCATTCCCTTGCGACTCCGCCGGGCCAGGACCGCGTCGCAGGCGGCGCTGGCGGCGGAGAGCGTCGTGGTGTAGGGCACGCCGTGTTGCAGCGCGGTGCGCCGCAATACGTAGTCGTCGTGCAGGGTGAGCTTGCCCAACGGCGTGTTGATGAGAAGGTGCACCTCGCCGGACACGATGAGGTCCGCCACGTGAGGCCGCCCCTCGTACACCTTCTTCACCGACTCGGCGGGAATGCCCTTGCTCGTCAGGTGTTGCGCCGTGCCGGAGGTGGCCACGATCCGGAAGCCCATCTCGTGGAACCGGCGGACGATGGGCGTCACGGTTTGCTTGTCGGAGTCGTGCACCGACACGAAGACGGTTCCCTCCAACGGCAGCTCCGCGTTGGCGCCGCTCTGCGCCTTGGCGAAGGCCATCCCGAAGCTGTCGGCGATGCCCATCACCTCGCCCGTGGACCGCATCTCCGGTCCCAGCACCGTGTCCACACCGGGGAGCTTCGTGAAGGGGAACACCGCTTCCTTCACCGCCACGTAGGGCGCCATCGCTTCGTCGGTGGCCCCCAACTCGGCCAACGTGCGCCCCACCATCACGGCGGCGGCCAGCTTCGCCAGGGGCACCCCCGTCGCCTTACTCACGAACGGCACCGTCCGCGAGCCCCGGGGGTTCACCTCCAACACGTAGACTACGCCGCCCTTGATGGCGTACTGCACGTTGATGAGACCCACCACACCCAGCTCTTTGGCAAACTCCCTCGTGTGACGTCGCATCTGCTCGACGGCGGCGGCGTCGATGAGGTACGGGGGCAGCACACACGCCGAGTCCCCCGAGTGCACACCCGCGTCCTCGATGTGCTGCATGACCCCACCGATGATGCACTCCTCTCCGTCGCACAGCGCGTCCACGTCGGCCTCGAAGGCGTCCTCCAGGAAGCTGTCGATCAGCACCGGGTGATCCGGTGACACCCGCACGGCGTTGCGAAAGTATTCCCGGAGCGATGGCTCGTCGTACACGATCTCCATCGCACGCCCCCCCAAGACGTACGACGGACGCACCAGGATGGGATAACCGATGCGCTCCGCCACAGCCACCGCCTCTTCCACGTCGGTGACGGTGCCGCTGGGAGGTTGGCTGACGCCCAAACGCCGGGCCAGCTCCTCGAAGCGTCTGCGATCCTCCGCCGTGTCGATGGCCTCGGGGCTCGTGCCCAGAATGGGGACGCCGGCCTCGGCGAGAGCCTTGGCGAGCTTGAGGGGGGTCTGTCCACCCAGTTGTACGATGACGCCTTTGGGTTTCTCGAATCGGACGATCTCGAGGACGTCTTCCAACGTGAGGGGCTCGAAGTACAGCTTGTCCGAGATGTCGAAGTCGGTGGAGACGGTCTCGGGGTTGCAGTTGATCATGATGGTGCGATATCCCAGAGCCCGGAGACCGAGACCCGCCCGGACGCAGCAGTAGTCGAACTCCACGCCCTGTCCGATCCGGTTGGGACCGCTTCCCAGGATGACCACGCCCGCGTCGCCGAAGGCCTCCGACTCGTTCTCGTCGTCGTAGTTGGAGTAGAGGTACGGCGTGGCCGACGGGAACTCGCCGGCGCAGGTGTCCACCACCTTGTAGCAGGGATGAATGTCCATCTCCCACCGCTGCCGCCGCATCTCGCCTTCGTCGATCCCTCGGAGATCCGCCAGTTGGGCGTCGGAGAATCCCATGCGCTTCATGCGCCGCAGCGTCGTCTCGTCGATCGCGTCTGCGGTGCGGAAGTCGTCTTCGGCGTCGATCAACTCCCGGAGCTGGGAGAGGAACCAGGGATCGATGGCGGTGATGCGATAGAGCTCCTCGTCGGGGATCCCCACCCCCATAGCCCGCTTGATCTGATACAGCCGCTCAGCCGACGGCGTGTGCAACGCCTGAAGGAGGTCTTCGGTCTCTTCGGAGGGCAGCCCGTCGTCCTCCGGCGTGCCGGTGGTCCAGCCGCTCCGGTCCACCTCTAGGGCCCGAAGGCCTTTTTGCAGGGCCTCCTTGAACGTCCGTCCGATGGCCATGGACTCGCCCACCGACTTCATCTGGGTGGTGAGGGCACCGTCCGCCGTGGGAAACTTCTCGAAGGCGAAACGGGGACACTTCACCACCACATAGTCGAGCACCGGCTCGAAGGACGCTGGTGTCTTCTTGGTGATGTCGTTGGGCAGCTCGTGGAGGGCGTACCCCACGGCCAGCTTGGCGCCGATGCGGGCGATGGGAAATCCCGTCGCCTTGGATGCCAACGCCGATGACCGGGACACCCGGGGGTTCATCTCGATGACCAGCATCTCCCCGTCGTCGGGCTTCACCGCGAACTGGATGTTGCACCCGCCGGCGGCGACACCCACCTCCCGAATGATGGCGATGGACGCGTCCCGCATCTCCTGGTATTCCCGGTCGGTGAGGGTCATGGCCGGCGCCACGGTGATGGAGTCACCGGTGTGTACGCCCATGGGATCCAGGTTCTCGATGGAGCACACGATGACGACGTTGTCGTCGCCGTCCCGCATCACCTCCAGCTCGAACTCCTTCCACCCGAGGACGGACCGCTCGATGAGTGCCGAGTTGGTGGGAGAGAGATCCAGGGCGTGATCCACCTGGGTGATGAACTCTTCCCGGTTGTACGCCACGCCGCCGCCGGTGCCGCCGAGGGTGAACGACGGACGGATGATGGCCGGGTACCCGGTGACCTCCACCACCTCCATGGCCTCTTCTCTGGACGAGACCACGCCGCCGGGTGGAATCTTGAGCCCGATACGCCCCATGGCCGCCGCAAACTCCTTGCGGTCTTCCGCCATCCGAATGGCCCGCTCACTGGCTCCGATGAGCTCGACACCGAACTTGGCCAGGGTGCCGTCCTCGTGCAGCGCCATGGCGACATTGAGTGCCGTCTGGCCGCCCATGGTGGGAAGCAGGGCGTCGGGCCGCTCCTTCTCGATGACCCTGGCGACCCACTCCGGCGTCACCGGCTCCACATAGGTACGGTCCGCCAACTCCGGGTCCGTCATGATGGTGGCCGGGTTGGAGTTCACCAGCACCACCTTGTACCCCTCTTCCCGAAGGGCCTTCACCGCCTGGGTCCCGGAGTAGTCGAACTCGGCGGCCTGTCCGATGATGATGGGCCCGGATCCTACGAGGAGAATTTTTTCGAGATCAGTTCGCTTGGGCATCGATGACTTCGGCTAGCGTCTGTTCCCACGGGATCGTGGGCTTCCATCCCACAGCGGCTTCGATCTTGGCACCGCTGCCGACGAGGTACGGTAGATCCATGGCACGCATGAGGGACGCGTCGGATTCCGGCACCGCGTTGTGCTCCGCGGCATCGGCCAACCGCCGGAATACGTCCCGCAGCGTCACCCCGGTTTCGGACGCCACGTTGTAGACCTGTCCCGGTTCTCCCCCCTCCAAAAGAAGGCGGTAGGCCTCGACCACGTCCTTCACGTGCAAGAACTCTCTCACGGGCTCCAGGTTCCCCACTTCCACCACCGGCGCTCCCACCCGCTTGGCCAGCAGCAGGCGCTTGGCAAACGCGGGCACCACGTAGCCGTCGGCCTGCCCCGGTCCCGTGTGACCGAACCCCCGGGAGACCATCACGGGAAGTCCGGTGCGCCGGTGTATTTCCAGCACGGCGATCTCGGCCGCCAACTTGCTCGCCGCGTACGCCGACACGGGGTTCGTGGGATCGGACTCGAGGCGAGGTGTCTCGGGTCCCGGGCCGTACACCTCCGCCGTCGACACGAAAAGGAGTACGGGCTTGTCGTTCCCGGGTCGTCGGGACAGGTGCTCCGCCAATCGGACGGTGCCCAGCGTGTTGACCTCCCATGTCCGTACCACGTCCTTGGCGGCCTGCGACACCGAGGCGACAGCCGCCAGATGGACCACCGCACCGTACTCCTCTTCCACGAGAGCGGCAACCGAGACATCGCTCTCGAGGGACAACTCCACGACACGCTCCGCCGCGTCGAGACGCTCGCGGCGATCGAGCACGTCCCGGGATGTTTCACCCGGGCGGACCGCGGCCACCACTGCATGTCCCGATTCCGCCAGGTGGGGCACCAACCACGATCCGACAAACCCGTCGGCGCCGGTGACCAGTACTCTCAACGCTTCGCCTGGATCCGCTCGAGGTCCGCGTCCACCATCTCCTGAACCATCCCCTCGAACGACACCGTGGGCTCCCAGTCGAGGAGTCGCTTGGCCTTCGCAGGGTTGGCCAAGAGGGTCTCCACCTCCGCCGGTCGCATGAACTGCTCGTCGGTCTTCACGTACTTCTCCCAGTCGAGCCCCACGTGCTGGAAGGCGATGGCCACCAGGTCCCGCACCGAGTGGGCGATCCCGGTGCCCACCACGTAATCCTCTGGTTCGGGTTGCTGGAGCATGCGCCACATGGCATCCACGTAGTCGCCGGCGAACCCCCAGTCCCGCTTGGCGTCGAGAGTTCCCAGGCGCAGCTCATCGGCCATACCCAGCTTGATCCGGGCCACACCGTCGGAGACCTTCCGGGTCACGAACTCGAGACCCCGCCTCGGGGACTCGTGATTGAAGAGGATGCCGCTCACGGCATAGAGGTCGTACGACTCCCGGTAGTTCACGGTAATCCAGTGGCCGTACACCTTGGCCACGCCGTAGGGAGAACGGGGATAGAAGGGCGTCGATTCGTCCTGGGGCGTCGCCTGCACCTTCCCGAACATCTCCGAGGAGCTGGCCTGATAGAACCGGGCCTTGGGGTGGGCCAGCCGGATGGCCTCCATGAGGCGGGTGACCCCCAAGGCGGTGAACTCCCCGGTCAACACCGGCTGACTCCAGCTCGTGGGCACGAAACTCTGGGCCGCCAGGTTGTATACCTCGTCGGGCTTGTAGTCCCCGACGACGGTGGTGAGGGAGTGCTGGTCCAACAGGTCGGCGGCCACCACCGTGATCCGGTCGATGAGGTGCTCCACCCGCTCGTATGAGTCGTGGGACGTCCGCCGGACCACTCCGATGACGTCGTAGCCCTTCTCCAGGAGGAATTCGGCCAGGTACGATCCGTCCTGCCCCGTGATTCCCGTAATGATGGCTGTGGACACGTGTCGGCTCTCCGCTGGGCCCTCGTAACCACCTCAGCCCCAAGAGGTTGAGGTACGAGGAAGATCGTTGTAGCTTTCGTGGCTTCGTGAATTACCGTCGCACGTGCGACGCACTTTTGAAATGTAGTGACCTATGGCTCGAGTATGTGATATCTGTGGCAAAGGGCCCACCTTCGGGCACAACGTGAGCCACGCCAACAACAAGACCAACCGACGCTGGTACCCCAACCTGCAGCGGGTCCGTGCCGTCATCGACGGGACCACCAAGCGCATCCGGGCATGTACTTCTTGCATCCGATCGGGGAAGGTCGTCAAGGCCCCCCGGAGAGCCGCCGCAGCGTCCCAAGCCAGCTAAAAAAAGGGGACCATCAAGGTCCCCGTTCTTACGTCCGGTCGTTCCAGTCCATCTCATTCCGACAGCAACTCGATCCGCGCCAGCTCGGCGCCGTCGCCGGGGCGATGCCCGAGCTTGAGGATTCGCGTGTAGCCCCCGGGCCGCGATGCGAATCGCGGGCCGATCTCCTTGAAGAGCCGGTCGGCGGCCTTGCGGTTCTTGATCCGCCGCTCGATCTGCCGCCGGCCGTGGAGGTCCCCCCGGCGCGCCATCGTGATGAGGCGCTCGGCAAAGGGCCTGAGCTCCTTGGCCTTGGCCACGGTGGTCTCGATGCCGTCGTGCACGAAGAGGGACGAGGCCATGTTGTTGAGCAACGCCCTGCGGTGCTCGGAGGTGCGGCTGAGCGACCGGCCTTTGACGCGGTGTCTCACTGCGTCCTCCCCGCCAGGGGCCCGTCGGTCCCGGCGCCGGTGACGACGAGGTCGCCGTTGGCGTCGTCGAAGGCCATCCCGAAGCTCAGGCCTTCCCGCCGCAGGAGGTCCCCGATCTCGCCCAGGGCCTTCTCACCCACATTCTTGACCTTGAGCATGTCCTCCTCGGAGTGCCGCACGAGATCCCCGAGGGTGTTGATATTGGAGTTCTTCAGAGAGTTCACCGAGCGCACCGAGAGCCCACACTCGTCGATGGGCCGGCCGAGGAGCTCCCGGAGGTGCACCAGGTCCTGACCCGTCGCCTGCTCTTCCCCGCCGGCGATCTCGGGGGCGCTGCTGAACTCGAAGAAGTACTTGAAGTGCTCTTGGAGCAGCGCGGCCGCGTAGGCCACCGCATCCTCCGGCGTAATGGTGCCGTCGGTCTCGACGGTGATGGACAGCCGGTCGAAGTCGGTGCGCTGTCCCACCCGGGTCTCCGCCACGGTGAAGTTGGCGCGGCGCACCGGGTTGTAGATCGAGTCGATCCGGACCAGATCCACCGGGAGGGAGCGGTCCGAGGGGTGCTGCGCCGCCTCCATGTAGCCCCGACCCCGGTTGACGTAGAACTCTCCCGAAATCTCCCGGTCCTCCTGCAGGGTGAACAGCAGGTGCTCGGGGTTGGGAATCTCCACCGACCCGTGGGCCTCGAGATCCTTGGCCCGCACCGGGCCCGCCTTGTCGGCGCTCAGGTGCAGGACGACTTCCTCCACCTCTTCGGCGAGGACGGGGGTCAGTGCCTTCAAGCGCCGGATGATCTGATGAATGTCCTCGGCGACGCCGGGAACCGTCTGGTGCTCGTGGACCACGCCGTCCAGCCGGAAGGCCCACACCGCAGCGCCTTGCAGCGATGAGAGGAGCATCCGCCGCAGCGCGTTCCCCAGCGTGTGGCCGTAGCCACGCTCCAGCGGCTGCAACCGGAACTCGGCCGCGTTGGGATTGCCCTCGAGGACAATCTTCTCGACCACATGCGGTCGAACGAGAGTGCTAAGGTCGATTTTCATGGCCCGTTATTTCGAGTAAAGCTCGACGATCAGCTGTTCCTGCGCCACAATGGGGATCGCGTCGCGGGTGGGACGCTCGGTCACCGTGCCCGAAGCCTTCTTGGTGTCGATCGTAATCCAGGTAACCGGCGCACCCCGGGACAGGGCTTCGAGTGACGCCCGGACCGAGGTGAGTTCTCTGCTCTTCTCCGTCACGCCCACCACCTCGTTGGGAGACACCTGGTACGACGGGACGTCCACCACCCGACCGTTCACCTCCACGTGGCGGTGCCGCACGAGTTGGCGCGCGCCCTTTCGGCTCACAGCCAGACCCATCCGGTAGACGATGTTGTCCAGTCGCATCTCCAACGCCGCCAGCAAGTTCTCGCCGGCCACGCCGGGGAGCTGCCGCACCCGGTCGAACGTGGCGCGGAACTGGCTCTCGGACAGCCCGTAACTCCGCTTCACCTTCTGCTTTTCCCGCAGCTGCTTGGAGTACTCGGACACCTTTCTCCGGCGGCCTGGGGACGGACCGTGCTGTCCCGGTGCGTACGCCTTGCGCTCGATGGCACACTTTTCGGTGAGGCACCGGGTGCCCTTGAGCATCAGCTTCTCTCCCTCACGCCGGCACTGCTTGCAGGCCGGTCCCGTATATCGCGCCATGTTACACGCGCCTCTTCTTGGGTGGCCTGCACCCGTTGTGGGGAATGGGGGTGACGTCGCGGATCGAGAGGATCTGCAAACCGGCGGACGCCAGGGCCTGAATGGCCGATTCCCGTCCGGCCCCCGGACCCTGCACGCGCACGTGCAGCCGCTTGACACCGAGGTTCAACGCTTCCTTGCCACAGTTTTCCGCCGCAACGGTGGCGGCGAACGACGTGGATTTCTTGGAGCCCTTGAAACCCGACTTGCCGGCCGAACCCCAGGCAACGGCGTTGCCCTTCGCGTCCGCAATCGTGATGAGCGTATTGTTGAACGTGGCGGTGATGTGGGCAACGCCCTCCGCCTCCACGACCTTCTTCGTGCGTTTCCCTGATCTCGGCTGAGCCATACTTATTTCTTCATGACCTTTTTCTTACCGGCGATGGCGCGACGTGGCCCCTTCTTGGTCCGGGCGTTGGTGTGGGTTCGCTGCCCGCGTGTGGGCAAGCCTCTGCGGTGGCGAATGCCCCGATAGCTGCCGATGTCCATCAAGCGTTTGATGTTCATGGCCACTTCGGTGCGCAGCGCACCCTCGACTTTTACATCCCGCTCGATGACCTGACGCAAACGGGCGACCTCGGCATCCGACAGGTCGCGCACCCGGGTCTGCGGTGCGACGGCCGTTTCATCCAGAATGCGTTGTGACGTGGGAGTACCGACACCGTAGATGTACGTCAACGCAACACCGACACACTTTTCGCGGGGAAGGTCGACACCTGCAATACGTGCCATGCTTAGCCTTGCCGCTGCTTGTGTTTCGGGTTCCGGCTGCAAATGATCCGCGTGACACCCTTGCGGCGAATCACTTTGCAGTGCTCACAAATCGGTTTGACGCTGGAACGGACTTTCAAACGACGCTCCCAAAAGGAGTTGATTTTGGATCAAGCTTATTAATGTAGAAGGAGCGTAAGTTGGATGCAAGTGAGGACTTACGGGGTTATGCGGACCTCTCGGAGCCGCCAGCGGCCGGCCACCCGACGGAACCCCAGGAAGACCGTCTCCACGCGCTCGTCGATGGTCCCCCGGACCACGTACCGGCGGGCCAGCTGGGCGTAGGCATGGTCCTCGGAGGCCTCCCGGATCTGCCGCAATTCGAAGCTGATCTCGTCGGCCGGCGACAGGTATTCCTTGAGGACCTGGGCCGCATGGGCCGGCGTCACCGCCTGGTGACTGCCGATCTCGGGGAGCTGGAGCCGGACCGTATCGCTGGAGGCGAACAGCGCCTCGAAGTCGTGGCGCAGCCAGGCCGTACGCCCCCACTCCACCGACGCCTCCAGCTCCGCCTGGGCCCACCCCGGTCCCGGGGCGCCGAATTGCAGTATTCCCGCCATCGGCAGGATCACGGCTAGGGGCCGAACAGTCAGGCGATTGCGTCGCATATCTGCTGATACACCACTTCCGGTTGATTAGCCCGGGTAATGGGCCGGCCCACCACCAGGTGGGTGGCCCCCGCCTCCGCGGCCGACCGGGGATCCGCGGTGCGGCGCTGGTCTCCCAAGTCCGTACCGGGGGGGCGGATACCCGGAACCACCAGCCAGGTCTCGGAGACCACCGCCGAACGCATCGTCCCCAGCTCCCAAGGGGACGCCACGATGGCCCCGATGCCGTTGGCCACGGCGAGCCTCGCCAGCCGGGAAACCTCCTGATGGAGCTCCACCGCGTCCCGCCCGGTGGCTTCAGCGTAGCGCTCGGGCGTGTGGGAGGTCAACACCGAGACCGCGGCCAGCCGCATCGGGCCGGCGGCGTCGGACGCCGCCCGGAGCATCTTGGCCCCCCCGAGGGCATGGACCGTGGCGAGGTCCACCCCCAACTCCCGGGCCGCTTCCACGGCCCCGGCCACGGCGTGGGGAATATCGTGCCACTTGAGATCCAGAAACACCTGGATCCCGCGATCCTTGAGCTCCCGGACCACGGTGGGCCCGTTGGGGAGAAACAACATGGGCCCCACCTTGGCCCAACGCAGGTCGGGGAGTCGGTCGCACAACCGCAGCGCCTCGTCCGCTGTAGGGACGTCCAGCGCGACAATGACTTCAGCCACTCTTCCTCCAGGTGACATTGAGCTCCACCACCGTCACGACAGCCCGGTCCCACAACCCCGCACCACCGCAACGTAGTCGCCCGGCCGGCGGCTCGGGACTCGCCGCTTTCGTAATCACCCCCGCCAGGCTCGTCGAGATCGATGACGCGCCGAAGACGTCGATCATTCCCGGGACCTGGAGACCACGGTGTCCAACAGGGTGCGAATCGAGTCCTCCAGCGCGGTGTACTCCGGCGGGTAGTCTCCCGCCGCGGCCCGGACGTAGGGCGACGCCGGATACCGGCGGCGCAGGACGTCGGCCACGGAATCGGCGATCTCCTCCCGGAGCATGGCGGCGGCCAGCAACGCCTTCGGGGCGATCACCGACCCGGGGTACCGCTCCGCCACCAGCAGAAACAGTCTCCCCGCCAGGGGGACCGCCCGGAGTGAATCCCGGGCCTCCTCGGCACCCCGGAAGAGGTGCAGATCGGGGTGGACGGGCACCGGTGGGCCCAGCGCGAAGACGATGCCGTCGAGCTTGTCGGCAAAATCTCCCGCCAGGTTGACCACCTCACCACCCTCCAACATGAGGGCCCCCAGCTCGTCGGTGAGCTCCACCACCCGATCGAGATCGGTGGTCCGGCGGGCCTCCAACATGGCAAGGTGGGCTCGGGCCACCCGCCCCTCCAGCGAGTCGCCGGCGGCGGAGACGGCCGCCATGAATTGGTCGGTGGCGTGCGCCGGGTCGGCAGGAGTCCAGCGCTGGGCGTCGGCCATGAGGAGTCGCGCGCGCTGGCCCGAGGTGAGGTCCCCTCGCGCCGTGAGACGCTCCACCAGTGCGGAGGCTGCACCCGGGTTCACCTGCCCCAGACTTTGGAGCGCCGGCGTCCATCGGGCTTCGTCGAAGGGGAGCCCCACGGCCGTGTCCAGGGCGGCGGAGGCCTCGCCGGCCCGCCCCAACCGGGTGAGGACCGCGGCCCGGTCGAACACGGCCTCGGGCTCCGCGGTGCGGCGGAGGTCCACCAGCGCCGCCGCGGGCTCCCCCCGGGCCCTGACCGCCCTTCCCCGCCACAGCAGCGCCCTGCTGGACATCGCCGGGTCGGGATGGTCCACAACTGGAGAAAGCCGCGCCACCGCCTCATCCGGCCGGCCGATGGTGAGTTGGCACTCGCCCAGGAGCAAGCCTGCCTGGGCTCGGAGGTTCGCGTCGGGACTCACCACCACCGCTACCTCCAGCGGGGCGATGGCGTCACGGCACTCGCCGATGGCCCGGAGGGAGCGGCCCTGCATGAGCAGGGCGTCGTCCCGGTACTTGCTGTCGGGATAGCGGGTCGCCACCGACTCCGCCTTGACCGCCGCCTGGGCCCACAGCGACTGCGCCTCGCTGCGGCGCCCTTCCCGCTCGGCCTTCTGCGCCTCGTCGGCCAGACGGTTGGCGTTGTAGAGACCGTTGTAATAGGCACATCCGATGACGATGGAGAGGCAAGCGAGGAAGGAGGGGGTTCGCCGGAGTCGCATCAATTACTGACTGAGCATGCTCTCATAGTGTAGCAGGTATTGTACGATCCCATCCGCCATGCCGCGAGCCAAGCGGCGCTGCCCGTCACGGGAGGCGAGGAACTGGGCGTCCCGCCGGTTTGTGCTGTACCCGGTTTCGACGAGGATCGCCGGTCTCGTGGCCCACCTGAGCACTTGGAAGTTGTTTTGCGCCACGCGACGGGATCCGTTGGGGTGTACCCGGGCCGCCTGCTCCTGCACGTGATCGGCGAGTTGGGCGGATTCCCTGATGTACTCATTCTCTTCCAGGTCGCTCAGGATCGTCCCGAGGGGATCGTCGGGCACGCGATCGATTTCCGGTTGGTAGCGCGACGAGCTGTTCTCGCGCTGTGCGATGCGATCGGGAGCGTTCCGGCTGCGGTGATCGAAGAAATAGGTCTCGAGTCCGGCCACGTTGCGGTATCCCGGACCCGGATCCAGGGCGTTCACGTGAATACTCACGAAGAGGTCGCAGTCTTCCTTGCAGAGCGGCGCCCGACGGCTCCACGGAACCAACCGGTCGCTGGTTCGGGTCATCACGACGTCGATGCCTCGGGCTTCGAGCTCGCGCTGCAGGTCTCTGGCGATAGCCAGCGTGACGGTCTTCTCCACCACGCCACCGCTGTTGGTTCCGGGATCGGTCCCCCCGTGGCCCGCATCCACCACCACACCGTGCTTCCACTTCAATCCCAGACGCCGGGACGCCGCCGGGGCATCGGCCAGCGCAACCCCCATGGCGCCGCTCGACGGCGGTTGGCTCACGCGGGATGCGATGGGTGTCACGCCGATCTGCTCGAAGCGGGCGGCCAACGGATCGTAGCGATACGCCTCTTCGAAGGACCGGGGAACGTATTCCGCCAACCATTGGAGCGGCACGTAGAGGGAGTCGTGGCGCAGGTATGCCCCACCGACCACCGGTACGATGCGATTCTGAAACTGGAACAGGGGCGCGTTCAGCAAGAACCGGAACGCGTGCCCGGCGAACTCCACCGTCGCCCAATCGTCGGCCTCCACGCGGGCTGACACCGGAAGCAGAATGCTCAACTCCGCAGTGGGGAGCGCGGGATGGCCCCGGGTCGTGGAGACGGCAATCGCCCGCACACCCCGGGAGGTTGCCACAACGACGGCGGAAGGCGCTTCGGCAAATGCGGGCGTCTCGCCCACGACCGCCCCGCCGAGGAGCAACGCCACCGGCCACATCATCGGCGCCCCCTCATCGACCGAGCCATCTCCCGCTCCGCGTCTTTGCGCTTGAGGTCTTCACGCTTGTCGTGAAGTTTCTTGCCCCGCCCCAGGGCGAGGGTGACCTTGGCGTAGCCCTTGGTGAGATGGACATCGAGTGGAACGAGGGCGTGACCCTGCTGCTCCACCGCACCGATCATCCGACGAATCTCCCGACGATGCATCAACAACTTGCGTGGCCGCTCCCGATCGTGGTTGGCGTACCCGCCCGACTCGTACGGTGCGATGCTCATGCCCTCCAGCCACAGTTCTCCGCGGCGCAGGATACCGTACGCCCCCTTGAGGCTCACCTTGCCCGCGCGCACCGACTTGATCTCGGACCCCGTTAGCACGAGCCCGGCTTCCCAGGTCTCCATGATGTGGTAGTCATGGCGAGCCTTTGGGTTCCGGGCGAAGATCTGCTCGTTTCGAGCGCTAGCTGATCGATGACTAAACACGAGCTAAATCCAAGATAGATAACAACTTCCGGGCGGTCAACCACAGCCTTGCCGGGCCTGGCCCTCTATTCTATTATTCGGCTCTTCTTCGGAAGATCCGCGCCGAAGTGGTGGAATTGGTAGACGCGCTGCGTTCAGGGCGCAGTGGGCGCAAGCCCGTGGGGGTTCGAATCCCCCCT
>JBDHHA010000128.1:0-16837 GCA_039589615.1 Gemmatimonadota bacterium | reverse complement strand
GTGGCGAGTGACTCGCCCAGCTCCTCGCGCGCCTTGGCGGTCATCCACTGGCTCCCTACGTTGAGGGCCACCTCCAACGCCTCACGTCCCAACCGCAGCGCATCCTGGTTTTGGCGGTCGATCCTGGCGATGAGACCCAACACGCGCAGCGCGTGGCACTCGGTCAACCGGTCGTCGTGGCGTCGGGCCAGATCGAGGGCCCGATTCGTCTGCACACTGGCAAGACGAGTGTCACCCATCAGCGCGTCGGTCTCTCCCCGACTCGCCAGTGTTTGGGCGAGCAATCGCGCGTCGTCGAGACGGACGGCGGCGTCCATCCCCCGGTCGGCCGCCTTCCGGGCGGCGGCGAAATCTCCCTCTTCCCGCCACACGATGGCGGTGTTGTGCCACGCCTCGGCGATCCCCCGCAACGAGCGGCTGTACTCGAAGAGATTGGTGGCGCTGGCGTAGAGCACCAGCGCATCCGCGTTGTTGCCGAGGTAGAAGTCGACGTTGCCGATGTTGTTGGTGCAGCGGGCCATCATCAGTGTGTCCGACAACTGGCGGGCGAGATATGCCGCCCGCTCGAATCCGGTGCGGGCCTCGTGCAACCGGCCTTGGGCGAACGCTCCGGCCGCCGCGACGTTCTGTGCCCGCATCTCACCATCGGCATCCCCGCGGGAGCGGTACTCGATGCGGGCGTAGTCGGCCAACCTGTGGCTGGCGGAGAAGTCGCCGAGTCGCCACCGCGCCATGGACATCAGGAGCAGCCACTCCGGCGTCGATTCGAACCGGTTGCCCAGAGCCGTCAGTCGGTCGACCGCTTCGCGGAACCGCCCGTGGTGTACGGCCAATCGCGCCTCCCGTAACGGATCTTCGAGCCGCGGACTAATCCTCATCGTCGTCCCCCTGTTCGAGGAGGCGCTGGAGTCTCGCTCGGGAGATGCCGAGCTGTCGCGCCGCGGCGCTCTTGTTGCCGTCGCAGGACGCCACCGCGGCGTTCGCCGCCGCCGTGTTGATGTCCCGGAGCGTGGCGGGGAAGGGCAGGCCGCCTGTGCTCGTTCCAGCCCCGAGCGTCGAGTGCAGCGCGAGCTCGTCGGGGTCGAGGGTGCCCGGCGGGGAGAGGAGCAGGGCGCGCTCGATGGCATGTTGGAGCTCGCGAACGTTTCCCGGCCACGAGTGGGCCCGGATGGCGGCCAATACCTCCGGCGTCACCTCCGGAACCGGCACCTGATAGCGGCCCGCCAGGGATTTGGCGAACTCCTTGGCGAGTACCTCGATGTCCTTGCCCCGGTCCCGCAACGGCGGTAGCTGCAAGGTCACGACGTTCAGCCGGTAGAACAGATCCTGCCGGAACTGCCCTTGGGCCACGGCCCCGGGGAGATCGACGTGGCTGGCCGCGATGATCCGCGTGTCGATCTCTCGATCTCGCGTGTCTCCAACTCGTCGGATGCGTTTGTCCTCCAAGGCGCGGAGGAGCTTCCCCTGGAGGTGCAGGGGGAGATGGCCGATCTCATCCAGGAACAGCGTTCCCCGGTTGGCCTCTTCGAACAAACCGGCGCGGGCCTGCTTGGCGTCGGTGAACGATCCCTTCTCGTGGCCGAAGAGCTCGCTCTCGAGGAGGTTCGAGGGGATCGCGGCGCAGTTCACCGCCACGAACGGCTCGTTCGCTCGGGGCCCACCCTCGTGCAAGGCGCGGGCGAGGACTTCCTTGCCGGTTCCCGTCTCGCCGCCGATCAACACGGTCACGTCGGCGTGCCCCACGACCCGGGCTGCCTTTGCCAGCGTCGCTTTGAGGGCGTCGCTTTCCCCGATCATGTTCTCGAAGCTCGCGCCGATCTGCGCCTGCTCGCCGGAGCGTCGCTCTCGCACGGCTTCGGCGTTGGCAGCGAGCGTGCGCCGGAGGAGATCCAGATCGTGGGGGAGGGCGAAGTAGTCCGCTGCTCCGCGGCGGACCGCCTCCACGCCGAACCGGTGCGATTCGTTGCTTCCGATGAGATAGGTGGGTGGCCGGGACACATCTTGGGACAGGAGGTAATCCAGGCCCTGCTCCTCCGCCCCACCGGCGGCAATCAGCAGTGCGATCGCTTCCGGCGCCACTGGGTCGTCTGCCCCGAGAGTCTGGCACACCACGTCGAGCTCCTCGGCGAGATCGATCCAAAGCGACTCGAAGGATTCGGACAGGGGGACGATCGTCAGGATTGGTTCGGTGGTCACGGTGTGGGCCGGGTGAGGTGTGATCGAATCTTGCCAGGGTGGCGGCGCCGGGCGCAACCGCCCGGCGCCGCCAACGCGTGCCCGAGGCTCAATCCTCGGTGCCGTCGCGGTCGTCGTCCTCGAAGGCCTCGATGGAGTTCTTGATGTTCTCCTTGATGAGGCTCTCGTTCTCACCGCCCACGTTGCCGGTGGCGGGGTTCACGGTCTGACCCTCGGCGTCCACGAACCAGCGATCGAGCCCCACCTCGACGGTGATGTTGGTGGACCCGGTGGCCTCCCCGACGACCAGCGCCGGGAGGAGATCGAGCTCCTGCTCCACGTCGAGGTCCGTCTCGAACTCGAATGCCTGGCCGTCGAACGTGCCCGTCACGCGAATGCTCAAGTCGGCGAACGTCGGGTGCTGTGCCACGAACTGGGCGTCCTGCTCGTCTTCCGAGCTGACCTTGTGGATCTCGAACTCGATCTCGTCGTAGCTTCCCGCCGGGATGGCCAGAGAGAACTCCTCGGAAACCGAGCCGTCTACTGGTACGGACACCAGAACCGGTCCGGCCGCGAACTTCTCGCAGCCGTCGTCATTCTCGCCCAACAGGTCGCAATCGCTCACGTCGGCGCGCTTGAGTTCGATCTCCCGCAGCACGATTTGCGCACTGGTGAGAACGAGCGCATTGGCCGCTCCCGCCTCGGCGCCGTCGAAGAGCGCGGCCGTTGCGGTGGGCGTATTAGCCGTGAAAGAAACCGCCACGTCGGCGAGTTGTGTTGGCCCCGTACTGTTGCACGCGGCCAATGCGAGGAGCATTCCTCCAAACAACGATCTGTACCTCATGGGTCCTCCGGTCCTGGCGGACGGTTGCGCAAGTCGAGCTGGCTGGCGGTCGTGCATTGGCGACCACTGCCCACGAAGGTGCAAGGTCGGTGCCGTGTTCGCCCGCAATTCCAATATCCCCAAATAGTTGCCACGTAGTGACTTGTCGGCATGTGACGGATCTCACGGCCACGGACGGTGGTCCATCTCGAGGCAGGCCGTAGTGTTTTGGAGCATCGGGGTTCGCCCAGAAGAGGGGCCGTTGGGGGCCGACGAGCGCGCCGCGCCCCCTCACGGTTCCGGGGCTGGTACAACAGGGTACTGCGCCTACAACGGTGAAGCCTGTCCCGCCTACTTGATATGGCGGGACACCAGCTTCGTCATCTCGAACATGGAGACCTGAGCTTTGCCGTTGAAGACGGTCTTTAGCGCGTCGTCCGCATTGATCATCCGACGGTTGACGCTGTCCTGCAGGCCGTTCTTGCGAATGTAGGCCCACAGCTTTTTCGTGACTTCGGTCCTCGGAAGCGGCGCGCTGCCGACGACGGCGGCCAACGCGGCATCCGGCTGCAACGGCCTCATGAACGCTGGATTGGGCTTCCGCTTGGTCTTTTTCTTGGCCTTTTTCTTGGCCGGCTTCTTCTTTTTGGTCGCCTTCTTCTTCGTCACCTTACGCTTGGTCGCCTTCTTCTTCTTGGCCTTGCGCTTGGTGGCCTTCTTGTGGCCTTACGCTTGGTCGCCTTCTTCTTCTTCTTGGCGGGTTTGCGCTTCGTGGCCTTGCGCTTGGTCGCCTTGCGCTTCGTTGCCTTGCGTTTGGTCGCCTTGCGCTTGGCGGCCTTGCGCTTGGTCGCCTTCTTCCTGGTGACCTTGCGCTTGGTCGCCTTCTTCTTGGCTTTCTTCTTTCGCTTAGCTGCCATTTACCCCTCGAAGGAAAGAGTGATCTTCGTCGATGAAAGCCAGCCCCAATTGCCCACCAAAGTAAGTGTTTCTACTGGGAGAACAAGCTTTTGTAGTCGTTCTTCCCCTATGAAAAAGGACGAAGATCAACACGGCCTTTGAGGCTTCCGCAGATGTTTGACCTGCGGTCACCGCCCTACTCACCCACCACGCTTGTCTCGTTGTCCGTCCCTGGCGATGTTTGTTTCCCATCGACCGGGTAGCTCAGCTGGCAGAGCAACGGACTTTCAAGGGCCTCAGCGGGTTTCTGCTGGGGTCTTCCTTGGCCCCGGTAGGTCCGCCCCAGTCGTCTCAATCCTCCGATCAACCCACCCGCTTTCCGCCTGAGTCCTCCAGAAGCAGCTGGGAGTCGCGCAGGTTGCCTGCAAAAGTGCCTGCAGTGGTCGCTGGCGCGGTGTCGCAGACATCCGCCTGGGGCACACGCCCACGATCACTCCGCCGAATCCTCCGGCCCGTCCGAGGCTGCCGATGACGGCCAGCTGCAACCCCGTGCGTCCCCTGAAGACGATCCGGCTCTGGGGCCGTCGCGAGCTCCGGATCCACCTCGTGACCGGCATTCGGCCGGCGATCTCACTTCGGATCTGGATGCTGGGCGCCACGCCCAACGGCGTGGGTTGGGTACGTGGGTGTTAGGCAGTTGAAATCCCGCTTGCAGCCGCGGACGCGCTCACAACGGCCCTCGAGGCCGCCCAGCGATACGCCGGCATCACGCACTCCTCGGCGGAGTACTCGGAGCACACGTCTCCGCGGGGGCCACACCCATGCGGTGGTATCGCCGTTCCTGAACCTGAACACTGAGGGAGGACATACTCCAATGAGCAAACTCGTCACCTACCGAGCGAACGCCGAGGTCGAATCGCCATTCGAGCCGAAGATCTGTCGAGCCCAGGACCTGGCCCTCGACGGCCGTCTCCTGCCGGGGCGAGACGTCTTTCGGCTCTTCACGACCACCCACGTCGATGTCGACAAGCTCGTCGGAGGCCTCCGGCGTCTGGCCGACAACCTCGAGTCCGGGGAGGGCCGCACCACCGGGTAAGGCGACGAGCTGACGCCGGCACCACAGACGTCTGCAAAGGAGACTGCATGTTCAAGGGACAACCGTACGACGAGTGGAGGCGAGATCAAGAAGCCGCCGGCTCGACGGCAACAGAGCACCGGGAGAACGGAGGGACCATGACGACGAGAACACCACAACACGCCGCCGATGTGGAGGCGGCCCGCCGGAACGGAGCCCGAAACGAACGGGAGCGGATCCTCGCGATCCTCGACCTCGATCCGTAGGTGAAGCCAATCACCCGCGCGGCCGTCGCGGATCCGTCGTGCTCGGCCGAGCAAGCGAGCTGGAGACTCCAGGAGGGAATGGAGAACGCCGGCGTCGCCGCGGCGGTGCAAAGGATCCTCGGCGCCGGCGTCAGCTGAACCCTTCAAACCCTGCGAAAGGATCACCGTATGCTGGAGGCATTGAAGGAGGCGCTCGGGCGCCCCAAGAGCACCAAGCCACCAACGTCGGCTCAACTCCGGACCGAGATTGAACAGCTCGACCGAGCGGCCGACGCGGCGGTGGAGAGGGTCCAACAGCTCGAGGCCGATTACCGAACGGCCCTTGAGGCCGGCCAAGTCGCGAAGTTGGAGTCGATCGAGCAGCAGCTCGTCGACGCTCGGGCGGACGTGGACCGATCCCTGGCTGGCCAGGATGCCCGGGAAGGTCTGCTCGAGGAGACCCGGGCCCGGGAAGCGGAGCGGACGACGTCCCCGAGCCGCCACCCCTGCAGGAGGTGGCGTGATGGCCCGAGCGCGCCCCCGCGAGCCCCTGCCGGCCATCCGTGCGAGGCTTGCGAGGAAGATCCAGGCCGCCCTGGGGAATGACATGTTCGCCGCGCGGATCGACGGCCTGACCGACATCGACGAGGCCGAGCGGATCCTCCGCGACGCCGTGGCCCCGATCCTAGAGGAGATCGAGCTGCCCGACGGGTCATCTTAGCAATTAGCTTGCAACGTCGCCGGGCGTGGCGCGTCGATGAAGCCAGATGCAGCAAGATGGGGATATCTTCATGTGACCACAGGTCGCGTCTGACGCATCTCCTTTATTCGACGGTTTTCAAGATCGACCTATCCTCAAATAGGTGATCTGCCCATGAGACACACCGCTTGGTACCTCGGCCTCCTTATCCTCTCTGTTTGGTACAGCCCTCCAGCTCAAGCCCAAACAGTCGAGATTCGCTCCGATCCCATATGCAAGGCGTGCGAGGTCACGCTCAATCGTGTCGTGACCTTGGGAAGCGATACGGAGCCGGGTGGCGTCGGGCGCACCTACGTCCTGTCCCACGACAGCCGCGGCCGGTTCTACACGTCCCACGCCTACACCCGCAGTCAGATCCAGGTCCACGACTCGACTGGTCAGTTCCTGCGGTATATCGGCCGTCCGGGAGAGGGGCCGGGTGAGTACCGCAGAGTGATGGCCATCACCGTTGGCGACGACGATACGCTCTTTGTATTGGATCCACGTCTCAATCGGCTCACCACACTTTCGCCTGTCACATATGACGTCGTTACCACCAAGACGCTGGCACCTGGAAACGTCATCGCAGGGAGCGTGATCCGTCTGCAGCATGACCAGCTCGTGGTCAATTCAATGTTCCAAACGCGGGAGAGTATTGGATACCCACTCCACGCGTTCGATGGGTCCGGGAAGTTCCAGCGGTCCTTCGGTGCCGACAACCCAATCTTCGATCCCCGAACCATCCCACGACGAGCCATCACGCCGGCATCTGACAGTACGGTGTGGTCTGCGCTGACCAACCGATACGCCCTAGAGCTCTGGTCACCCGCCGACGGTATGAAACACCTCGAGGTTGTCAGGGATGCCGAGTGGTTTCCTCCCTACGACACGCGGCCACCCCTGTCCCGTGACAATCCACCTCACCCAGAGGTCATCGACGTCGCAATGGACCACCGCGGGTGGCTCTGGACGATTATCAGGGTTGCCGACCGTCGCTGGCGGCGAGGTTTGGAGCCAGGACCGGAGGGTGGGTTCGTGGCAGAGCGCGAAGAAGACGTGTACGACACGATCATTGAGATCATCGACCTGGCTCGCAGGCGTATTGTGGCAAGCGGTCGTTTTCCCCAAGCGCTACGGCCCTTTGTTGAGCCCGAACACGACTATGCCTTCAGCTACCGAACCGAGAATGACATTCCGCGAATCGATGTGTGGAGAGTGCGCCTCTCGATTCCCGCAGGTGACAGTATCAACTGAGTGAATTCATCTCGAGAGCACGTTGGGGAACTAGGTCATCGCCGCCCGGGTGATCGGCCTCACCGACGTCGACGAGGCCGAGAGGATCCTCCGCAACGCCATCGCGCCGGTCCTGCAGGAACTCGACCGGATCAAGGAGAGCCACGAGCGGGGCGACATTGGTTGAGATCCACCGCCAGCGCATCCCACCCACCAAGGCCGTTGGTGCGCAAATGTCAATGCCTCGGCCGCCACATTCCGCTCCAGAGCTGGGCGGCCTCTATCAATCGAATCATTCCATCCGCCGCCAGCGACCAGCCCGATCATCAGGAGGGGTTGTCAGATGTCGCATTCCGCATGGCAGTTGTCGCAGTTCCATCACCTCTATTAGTGAGGTCGGAGCTGTGTATGACTTTCCGTACGCTGGCGGCATCTTTACTCAAGTACGGAGACTTTCCATAGCGGGCTGATTCGAGCCCCCCTACAATCGCTTGGAGGTGCCATGTGTCGATGGTATACGCCCCGGAACAAGTACCACGTGGTAGAGCTGGCAAGAGAAACACCATTGCTCTTGTCATTCTGGCGACTGTCTTGTTACCTGCCGTAGCTACGGCTCAGCGAAACGTCGTCATCAGAGACCGCGCCAGGTGTTCACAGTGCTCAATTGAGATCGAGCAGATGGCGGACTTTGGGGACCTGGATGGCCCCGGGATCCTCAGCAATATGGATGTATGGACGCGTGACAGCCGTGGTCTCTATTACACCATGGCGCTCTTTGACCCGGCACGAATCATCGTCTTCGATTCGCTTGGAAACTTCGTGAGAACGATTGGTCGTGAGGGACAAGGACCCGGTGAGTTCCGCTCTATTCGAGTTGTTCATGCGGATAAGGGCGACTCACTTCACATCGTCGATGAGCAGAACAACAGATACTCGGTCTTGTCCCCGTCATACGACCTCGTGCGTGATTTTCGACCACGGGGTTTGGTTGGCATCACAGGTTCGGCCTTCTTGCCAAACGGACTCGCGGTCATCAATGCCATGGTGCGCACGGCGGATGCACTCGTTGATCCTTACCACGTGTATCGATCATCAGGAGAGCACGTTAGGTCGTTCGGCTACGACAGTTCCGTGATCACTGTGACGCAAGCCATACGACAGCGCCGTGTGCTGGCACCGTCCCAGCGTCCCAACGTCTTTTGGGCTGCTCATGTGAATCGGTACGTCGTGGAACAGTGGCATGTTGCCGGCGTGCGGCGACTTCGCATAGAACGGCGCACCGGACGATGGTTCCGTCCGTACGATGAGGATCCTACCGCTGGAGCGGCACCGGACAATCCCCCAAAACCATGGATTACTGGACTGTACGAAGACGCTGGAGGACTACTCTGGACATTTACCGTCGTGCTGGATGAGGACTGGGAGGACGCCCTTTTTCAACTAGACGACGAGTTCCACGGCGCCTATTACACGTGGACAAGGTACGGTGAGCTGTTTGACACCCGCGTGGAGGTCATCGATCCAGTCGCGGGGGAGCTCATAGCGTCCCGTGTCGTTGATCCATATCTCTTCACCAGCGACGGCCTGGTGATGAGTCTCGAGCGTGATGCGAACGATGAGGTTTATATGGCAACCGCATGGCGCCCCGTGCTGATTAGAGGTCAGTGATCGATCACTCATCCAAAAAAAGGGAGTGGGCTCAATGAAACACCTGCTTGGTCACCTCGGCCAGAATTTGGTTGTACTTCCGAGCGAACTGCCTGTAGCCGCCGTGCTTCCAGACGTTCGGCGGATCCTCACCCCGCAGACACACGTCCATTGAACGGAGCAAGGCGTCAATCCATCGGATGTGCCCGCGAAGCACCTCCTTCGTCTGGTCAGACAACCGGCCTCTCATCTGCGGGGTACCCATAGTCTTTCCGGTTTCTCCTGGGTGGTGCTCAGGCGCCGTCAGTTGGGCGTGTTAACCGCGTCTTGATCGGCCAAGTCGCGGGCGATCAAACGCAAGAAGGCTACCAGCGCAGCTGCAAGTTCACGGCTCGGCTCGCCGGGCTCCTTCGCTGCCAGGGCCGGGTGAATGAGATTCCGCGCTCGGCGGATGGTATTGGCCAAGCCCTCGTGATGAGCTGCGAGCAGCCCCTTCTTCACCGCGGCGCGTGCGAGCTCAACAACTCTGACCTCTTCCGGCCAGCGTTGCTTCCATCGATACCGCGCCTCATCGTCATGCCTCTTCCAGAGATCCAGGAGAATGGCCTCCAGGCAGCTTCCCGCGAGAATCGCAGATGCCTTCCACGCGTTAGCCTGGATGGTGGCGTTGAGCTCTGACACGTCGCGGTCGAAGACTCTCTGGAGACCGCTGTCCACGAGATTGATGCGTATTCGTAACTCCTCGTCGTCGTCGGGGGGCCTGGGGCGCTGCATCGAAATGCTATCCATAGGGGCGCGCACGCGCCGCCGCGCGCTCAGTGTACTTGTGGCAATCCGATCCGCAGCAAGCTTATCGGCAATGGTGAAGTACTGCTCCCAATCCTCAATGTCTTCGTAAAAGACTGCATCTTCCTTTGGAGTGAGTTGGAACTCTTCATAGTCTTGTGACCATCCTGCCCCTGACCAGATGCCACCATTGCGGTAAAGAATGTTGCTCAAACGTTTGACTGCTGGGCGATCGAGGGAGAGTGCGGAAGCCAACTCGGCAGAAGTGATAGCGGTCGGACCGTGCTCAATGTAATGTTGCGCCGAATGGCGGATCGCACCGACAAAAGCATCAATATCATCCTCCGCGCCGCTGCACTTTTGCAGTCCACGCAAACGGAGGAAGCACACGCCGTCTGCACCAGATTCGCAACACAAATCGTCCTCACCAACCGCGATCGCAATGCGTCGAATGGTGCCGTGGCGCCGCAACGTGACCTGGAGTTCCCGCGCAGGCGGCCACCTTGCGTGCTCCCGAAAACTGTCGTAAACAGCCTGTAGAAACTCTTGCGGCTCCATTAACGGTCCCGTGGTGAGGCTTTGGGACGCCGCCTACCGGGCGCTCCCATCAGCTGCGGCGCTCGCCGCCATGGGGTCAACTACATCCACTTAACAGGGCACTTCTTGGTGGTGTTAGGCGTCACCCTCGGGCTCCACGGCGGCGTTTGGCCCACTGCCAGAGGCCGTTAGTGACCTCGGCGGGCAACCGGTGGCCAAGCTGGCGCGCCACCATGACCATCTGGCCCCGATGGTGGCCTTCGTGCGCGATGTGATACGCGAGAAAGTGCGTCACATCAGGCGGCGAGAAACCCGGCAACCGGTCGCCGTTTGCCAAACCAAACTCCAGCAACCGGAGCATCCCGCGACTACTCCGGTCCAGGGCCTGGCCAAGCTGGGCACGAGACACACGGTGCCGGTTGACGTTCCGCGGAACGGCTAGGCCGTGCTTTTGACCGAGCATCTTGATCCACATGCAGCGGCAGTTGTGAAGGTGCCCCCCTATCATCTGAACGGTCCGGCGGGGTGCGCCCGGAAGCGCATGGTGCCACACCTCGTCCGGGAGGTTCTCTATGAGGAAGGCCGTCACGTGATTGCTCGTCTCCCACGTGGCCAGCAGAGTATCCCTGGTATCTAGCACTGCCACAAGCGATCTCTCAGGGCGAGGGGACGGCTAACGGCTCTGGCCATCAGCTGCGCCGTGACCAGCCACTTAGATGCTGATCGCTTGACGAAGGTTACTAGCATCACAACGCAATGACCTCCCCTTAATACACGTGCCTCGCCGTCTGCTGCATGCGCTTGTCAGGCCGCGCCTGCCGTACTGTCTGTGATCACAGCACGGATCAGGTATTGCTCATCCATTTCGCCCCGTCGAATACCCCAGATCGTGTCCCCGCGAAATACCTCGATCGACGTGCGGGGAGGAACGCGCACTTCACCAAGGTAGGTACCATCCGACTCAAAGACATCAAAAACCGTCGGCTCGCGCCAGGTAAGGGCTGGCGGTCGGGACGGGTCGGGCTCGGCCGGCGGCGTATCTGTCTTCACCGCCTTCACCCGGCGGTGGACCCATATACGCCCTCGTTCGCCGGGATAAAGGCCACGGTAAAACGGCTTCGTGGCCGGGACTGGTGGCACGTCGGCCGTCCGGAATTGTGCTCGGTTCCTCCGCATCCACTCGCTTTGAGCCTCGTGCTCGGCCCGCTCGTCCGGTTCTAAAGACACGCGTTCTGCAGCCCGCTCGAAGCGCACCACAGTCCCATCGGGACGCCGCAACTCGAATGCGTACTCGTCGTTCGTGCCCACCACCACCACACCCTGCGGACTCAATGCCCAGATCTTGCTCGGCAGGAAGGTCCCTCCTGCGTCGGTGGGCTCTCCGGCAAATGCCGGCGGCGGGATGGTGTCCACCAAGGCACCGGATGGGTCGTAGTGTAGCAGGCCAATGGGCCACGGCTTGTTTCGCTCGGTGCGACCCACCAGGATCTTGAGGAAAATGTGGTCGCGGTGATCCAGCACCATGGCGTTCGAGGTAAACAAGCCACTCGCCACGGGCCAGTGGTCCGTCGGCGTGCCGTCTGGGGCATAGACGTTGAGGCGTGCGTTTCGCGGATCCCGCATCACCACTCGTCCATCACTGCGCACCGCCAAGCCAAGCGCCGTGTTACGGTATTCGCCCGGACCAGAGCCCTCACGCCCCAACGTTCGAACGTACTCCCCCCGAGAATCAAAGTACCGCAACGCTGGCACCTGTCCGTCAAAGGCGTACATGCCGCCGTCTGCATCAACGGCTATCTGCTGAATGAACCCAAACATCAACGTTGAATCACCCTCCAGCGTGCCGATGGACAAATCGACCTTGAGTCCCATAGAAGTACCCCAGGCACTCCCGCTTATCGTACGCACGACGATGGTGTCGCCGATGGTATCACGCTCAACGACCCAGTCGCCTCGTCTCTCAGGTCCGCCCCTCCCACATCCAAGCCACAGCAGGAATGCAATCGCTGGCGTCGTGAGCTGGGGTATTGGATAACGGAGCCTCATGGTGCGGAAGTCTCTTTCGGTGTCGCATGGCTATTCCTCGGCGAGGATGCGCCGATTTCTATCCCGGAGGGTCAATGTTCTGAGACCGGTAAGGCCCTCAATCCATGCGTGCGTCCTCGAGCTCATAGACACGATCACATTGGGTGCATTCTACTTGATCGTCGGTGAACAAGACCACTCCGAGATCGTGATTCCGCGGACAGACTGCCACGTACCGCATTCTGGCACCACGCCCCAACTCCGACTTCTCGGCCATCGTGATGGGTCTGATTCGGGTTGCCGTTTGCGGCTCGTGGTCGATCAATCGGACCTGGCTTACACGAAGAACTGCCATGCTGGCATCCACCGATACGCGTACCATGCCGTCGTGGGTACGGTCGAGTACCGGGTACCACCATCCGCGCTCAAGTTGATCATGCAACATCGCGTGCCGTAGCTGGGCCCATTCGGCCAAGGGTCACCTCTTTTTGCCTAGAAATGAATGGAGGGGTTTCTCGCTGTGTGATCAGGTGCTGTTCGTCGGGCCCCCGCATTCCCGCCGGTACAGCGCCACGAATTCCGCCGCGTAGGTGGCGAGATCCCCGTTGAGGACCTGTCCTGGTGTCAGCGTCACGGCCAGCCATTCGGCATCTTGCCCCGGGCGATCGACGCGAGCTCTGAGCTTGAGCTCATCCCGCCTGGGCTCGAAGACCGCATCCGGATCCTGCGGCCAGCAGCGCCAGAACTCGGCGCGTACCGCCTGGACCAGCTGGGCCCAACCTTCATCGAGGTCCGGGGGGTGGGTCATCAATCCTTTCTTCTGGTCGACCAGCACGGCGGGATGCCGCCGGTCACGCCCACTTCGGCGATCGTTACTCTTACGCCGATCCCTCCCGCGCTGCTAGGACGCCGCTGCAGGGCTCACCTCGTGGGTGTACCAGAGCCACTCGAGGAATCGGTTCGTGCTGCTCAGCACCGCCCTGACAGCTGCGTGCGCTGGATCATCGTTCCTGGCGAGGGAGAAACCCGCCAGGATTTTCGATTCATTCTGCCAGCGGCCGGAGAGGGCGACGATCACGGCCGGAACCTCGAGGACAAGGAGGCTCTGGACGTCTTGAACCTCAAAGGCGGATCGTTCGGTGCCGACCAAGTGCCGGAGTGCGTCCCCCGTGGCGTCTGCAGCACACCGGATCTCCTCGCTTCCCTCGGCCCTGCCCACGTATTGCTGGCCCAGGAAGGCCAACGTGACGGTGGCACGGCTGCTATTGCCTGGGAGCTGTTCCAGATCCAGCCGGACAAACGAGGCTCGGCGACGGCCAAATTTGGTAGTCATTATCCTGTGCCGGGAAAGGGAGCTACCCACAGGATGCTGTCTAGGACGGAAAAGTTACCAGTGGAGTGATTAAAACGCCCTGCGGCCTTAGTGGTACTCGAGTTAAACCCTTGCCCCGGCGTCACCTAGGCCGCGTCGAGGGGCAAGCATCTGAACTGACGTTGTCACATGGATGCGTCAGCGCCAATAGCCCAATCGCATCTCCATCTTCACGCGCACAGCCTGGAGCGAGATGCGCGCAGGTTCCCACAGGCATGAGGTGAGCCACTGGAGCGCGACCTGCCGCTCGTCGTCCACACGCGTTGCGACGACCGTGCGGGTCATACGGTCTCGGTCGATCACAACCTTGGCACTTTCGAGGTCGGCTTCTCCCTCCTTACCCAAGATGAAATCCACGCGCCCGGTGAATCCTAGCCGGGTGCGGTCGGCGCAGCCGAGGAACCTCGGTCGGAGTTGAACCTCCTGCAGCGTGAACACCCTGTCGAAGGGTCGAATGGGTCCCCGAGGTTCGTTCGAGCCACAGGCAAGGACAAGTGCGGCGCAGGCGGTGGTCCAGCAGGGGATTCTGTACATCGCGCATGCTCTAGAGGGGTTGCCGCCGATACACCAGGCCCGCGTAGCCGGTCCACGACGTGAAGAAACCTTGTTAGCAGCGTAGGTGGCGAGATCCCCGTTGAGGACCTGTCCTGGCGTCAGCGTCACGGCCAGCCACTCGGCGCCCTGCCCCGGTCGATCGACGCGAGCCCTGAGCTTCAGCTCATCCCGCCGGATCCGGCTCGGACGCAGAGGTAGCCGGTGCCAACTCACTGGCCCACCCCTCTCCCCAATCCGTGCACTTCGTTGGCCCTTTGGGGTATACACTGGCGCACTAATCTCGAGAGTCCACGTTATGCGAACACACGCACTCTCGCTGCTTTGCCTCCTACCCTGCGTTGCCGCTTGCGAGCTGCTGTCCGGCTCGGACCCCTCCACCTGGCAGAGCGTGGACGACCGCACGGTGCCGGACTCCCTCGCCGCGCTCTACCGTGTCGATGCGGCTCGTCTGGCCCTGCGAGTCGTATACGATGATGAGCGACCGGAGCGCGAGGAGGTGGAGTTGCCGACGGCCCTGGTTGACGAGCTGTATGACGCGTTAGCACTCGTATACAACGCCACGGGACTCGACTCCCGTGACTGGGTGGTTGAGCGTTTTCCGATCCACACGTTTCCCAATCCAGAGGTCTTCGAGCTGACGGTCGGTGTCTTCCCATCGAAGGAATGGGTGGGCGCTTGGCAGTCCGGCCAACGGTTCACGGGAAACACCCATATCGACCAGTTGCTGGAGACGTACGACCTCTCGTTGGAGGCATACCACGACCGGTCCATGCACCGCGCCAATCTGCGAGCGGGCAGGCCGCTCAACGTCGCGGCACTGGCGATGCGTTTTGAGGGCATCGATGGTGTGCGATACGCCGAGCCACTCAGTTGGTTTGGGGACGGGAACGACATCCGGGCGCGTTCCAGAGGTGAGCGTTGGGAACTCGAGTACAGTGTCGGGTATGGCGACTGTCCATCGGGATGTGTCCAGCGACACTACTGGACATTTCTGGCCGATCTTGGCGGATTCGTCCGCTACGAGGGCGATCGCGGTGATCCCATCCCTGAGGGAAGCTGACCCGACTCAAGGCAACCAACGACGGCAGTGGAGGACGGAGATGGTCATGGCGCGTCGCGTCGGTGGGCCCCAGAGCTACTCCACAAATGCCTGCCGCCCGCCAAACGTCACACGGACCGGTGGAGGTGTCGCGTTCTGTCTATCGCTTGTCGCTTCTAAAGCGGCTTCAGGCTGCGGGTGCGCCTCAAGGGGCAAAGATCGATAGCGGGACCGGAGGCGATGGTTGTCCCAGCTCGCCGCCAAAATCCAACCCACCCCGCACTTGATAGATCCCGGGTGGGATGTTTTTCCGAAGAAAGGACCACCCCGGCAACCAGGTGAAAGTGACCACAACGTCACCCGGGTCAATACGATGCTGCACCCCTACCAAAAGGCAGAGTGAACCACCCCGGACTATCCGTCCGGTTGGGGCCGTTATTTGATAGGCGGCAAGACAGCTGTTCGGAGTCGTCACCAGTGCCGGTGTCGACGTGGGATTGGTTATGGTCACCTCGATCAAGACCGAATCCGCCGGTCCGATCGAATCCGGCGAAACCACCGTGGTGGTCTGCAACACTGTAAACGGGGCCAACGGATCTGAGCACCCAGTTACCACTACCAGCGACGCGGCGATAATTACCGTCGCCGTCAGGGGCGCGCGCGTGTTCGGCGAGGGTCGTTCTCTTGTGCGCATCCGATCCACCTCACAGAATGCCAACGAGGACGCCACCAAGGAACGAATAGGTCCCGGGCCACCGACCAAGGACCGGATCCACGGGCGTCGACGTCAAGTAAACAGCGCTTCCCACGGCCGCCATCTCGAGGCGAAGGCGAGACACGATCTGAACGTCAGCGTCATGGTGCCGACAGTGGTACCGATCTCCCACCCTCGTGGCTTGCTGTCTTGGCCGTGCACCGCAGTGGCGATGGTCGGCAATCCGATGCCGACGTACACCAGCGGTGCGACGCAGGCGGTGGTCCAGCACGGGATTCTGTACATCGCGCATGCGCTGGAGGGGTTGCCGTCGATACACCAGGCCCGCGTAGCCGGTCCACGACGTGAAGAATCCTTGCTATCAGGTGGTCTTCGTCGGATACTCGCATTCCCGCCGGTACAGCCCAACGAATTCCGCCGCGTGGGTGGCTGGCCCGACACCTCGCCCACGTGGGTCCTGGTCCGGACGATCTGGTTTTCCCGGGTGAGTTTCAGGGGTCAGAGATGCGGAGGGCCTGGGATCAGACGTGCCGGGCCGCGAGCGTTGCCAACGCGACGCCTCACGACGCGCGGCACACGTTCGGGGTGCACGCGGCACCATCAGGGGTGCCGTTGGTTCGTCTGCAGAAGCTCATGGGGCATGCCAGCGCGCACATGACGCTGCGCTACATGAAGCACGCGCCGGAGGCGTACCTCGACGAGGACGCGGCGACGATCGAGCAGCACATGATTGGTGAGACGGACCGGGAGGTCGCTGCCCGGGCGTCTGCGGCGAGAGACACGCTGAGGAGGGTCTAGAAAGTGCCCACAAAAGTGACCACAGTGCCGGCCGTCGCGTTCGTCCGCCAGGATGAGCGCTTGTCTAAGTCGTTGGCGCTGGTGATGTTTTTTGCACCCGACCGGGTAGCTCAGCTGGCAGAGCAACGGACTTTTAATCCGTAGGTCCTGGGTTCGAACCCCAGCCCGGTCATGAG
>JBDHHA010000127.1:0-13204 GCA_039589615.1 Gemmatimonadota bacterium | reverse complement strand
CCGTATTTGGACATGGCGAAGGCAGGCCGCCCAGGTGAATGGGGCCGAGTCGAAAGTCGATTTGTGGCACGTCCGCGCGACGATGCCGAATGGATGTTTGGAACCCGTAGATATTCCCGACTCCTGGCTTGACAACGGGCTTGCTCATGGATGTCCAAATAGGTGTCCATAACCCTTCCATGAGAAGGTCAACCTTTGTCAAGGCCGACGTGGCGGCCGTTCCTTACCCGTCACCCTGGTCCGCCACCCTTCCATGCGCACTCTTGGTGAGCCCTCTGTTTGTGGAACTCGGTGCAGTCTGGGGTCCATCCAGCCGGAACGCTGCAATCTCGGACGCGGCCTCGAGGGCCACAGGGTTACTCGCAGTCGTCCAAACTGGGCGGTTCAGGACGTCGGTGCAAGCCAGGCCTTTCATCGTCGACCCGTGATCCTCTTCTCTTACGTCACGCCGACATCGCCTGTGCGACGCTGTCGGATATGTTCACGCGCCGCGGTTGGTCTCGCAGGGGTTCATAGACCTCGCCCGTGACCCACAACCGGTGCAGCAGCACGGCCAGCTTGCGGGCCACCGCGACCAGCGCACGCTTCTTGGCGTTCATCCGGCCCCGGGCAGCCAGCTCCAGCCCCCAGCGTCGCAAATTCGTGTCCGGGCCGAACGGGCCCAGGACGTAGTGCGCCGCGTTGACTAAAAGCCGCCGCAGGTCGTCGTCGCCGGCTTTGGTGATCCTCAACTCCGGATCTTTGTCGCCCGATTGACTGCGGCGGGGCTGCAGCCCCAGATAGGCTCCAACCGAGCGGCTTCTCCGGAAACGTCGCGGATCCTCCACGGTCAGCACGAAGCTCAACGCCGTCACCGACCCGACTCCCGGCACCTGGCGCAGCAGAGTCGTCTCCGGATATCTCTCCGATGCCAGAGTCTCGATGCGCTGGTCATAACGTCGGATCTCCTGCGTCAGCGACGTGATGGTCTCGAGCACCGGCAACAACGCCGGCTTCAGTTCATCAGGGAGCTCCTCGCCCGCCCGTTTGTGAAAGCTCTCCGCCGAGCAGCTCGGCAAACGACCACCCATCGACTTCACCATCCCCCGCGCGTGGTTGATCAACTTCGTCCGGCACCCCACCAGCACGTGACGGCTGCGGACCACCGCGCGATCTGCCTGCGCCGTTTCGCCGCGATGCTGGATCGGGTGTAACAGCTTGGGATCCACCCGACCCAGGCGCGCCAGCCGCTCCGCGTCCAACCGGTCGTTCTTGCTCGTGCCCCCATAGATCAAACGCACCGCCTGGGTATGCGCCGTGATGACTTCATGTCCGAGTTCATCCAGCAACCGCTGCACCCACGGTGAGTGGCTCCCGACCTCGATCACCACGCGGCAACGCGCCATCCCTTCGAACCGCTTGCGCATCGCCCGCGCCGTCGTCGCAATCCGCCCCTCTTCACAGACCTCGCCATGCTCGTCCACCACGCAGAGATGGCTGTACCGGTCGCCCAGGTCCACTCCGATCGTCCGCTCCGGTCCCACTCTGGTATCCTCTTTCATGGTCGGCCTCCGTGTTTGGGCCTCTGAGCCCGTTAACTTGTCTTGGGGATCCTACGTGGATACCCCGCAACGGAGGTCGACCTTCTCATCCCATCTCGGACTGTAGACCCCCTATCCGTACTCCTCGTACGGGAAAAGGGCAACGCATTAGCTAAGTCCTTTGTTCGCTGCCCCTCTCCCGTGTCCTTAAAATCCCTCGGGCTTCTTGCCCATGCGGGTTCGACTCCCGCCCCCGGCACTTTGTTTACTACGACTTGCGAGCCAAGGGGCGTACTTGGAGCTCTTGTGAGTGCTCTGAAGTGTGCCTGATATGTGCCAGTCCAAGCTGCGATAGCTAGGTGACTGGTCGCACGTGTTTTGACAAGAAACTGCCGCTCCGTTCATGTGACCTCATATTTGTAGCAAATCTAATCCCGCAGGCATTGAGACCGATACGATGAGTGTCAGGGAAGGGGAAGGACAGGGTTGAGCTGCCGGCCCGGCATAGAAGCCTCCGAGAAGAACTTTCAGGGGATCGGTGCCGGACTGTAATATAAGTGCTTGATAAGTCTGGGCCAACGCGAGGTGGTGTCGATCCGAAAACTCGCTGGACCAGTACACCCAACGCGCGTGGGCTATCTCGAGGTCGACAGCAGGCGATAGGCCCGCTCCGTATACTGCCTGACCATGTAGCGGGAAGAGAAGCGGGGCATGATGGCGGCGATGGAGTTCTTCATCATCCGGACCCAACGCGCCGGAATGCCGCGTTGATCGCGGTCGTAGTAGGTGGGAATGATCTCATTCTCCAGCTGTGAATAGAGTGACGCGGCGTCTTCCTCGTCGCGGGCGTGCTCGTCGCGGACGTGCTCGTCGCCCTGGATATCCTGGTCCGGCCCGATGGACCAGCCGTTTTGACCGTTGAACGCCTCGGGCCACCAGCCATCCAGAACGCTGAAGTTGAGCGCGCCGTTCAGCGCCGCCTTCATGCCGCTCGTGCCGCTCGCCTCCTGAGGACGGCGCGGCGTATTGAGCCAGAGGTCGCTGCCCTGCACCATCGCACGCGCGACCCGGATGTCATAGTTCTCCAGGAAAAACACTCTGCCTCGCAGATCGTTCAATTGAGTCAGTCCGAACAGGTGGCGCACGAGTTCCTGCCCGGAACGGTCGGCGGGATGGGCCTTGCCGGCCAGGACGATCTGGATCGGGCGGCCCTCATCGATCAGCAGGCGGCGCAGTCGGTCGATCTCTCTGAATAGCAGCTCGGCGCGCTTATATGAGGCGAATCGCCGGGCGAAGCCGATGGTCAGAGCCTGCGGCGAGAACCAGTTCTGTAGCTCCCGCAGCGTGTCGGGGCAGTGCCCATGACGAGCAAACTGCCTGAGCAGGGAGGCGCGGATGAAGCGGCCCAGTCGCTCCTTCTGGGCGATGTGTGCCTGCCACAGCTTGTCATCTGGTATCCGTTCGACGAGGTCGGATAGCCCAGTGTCCAACACTTGCTCCGTCCACCCCCAGCCGAATGTCTCGTTGAAGATGTCAAGCATCCGCGGGCCGAGCCACGTCGGGATGTGCACGCCATTGCTCACCGACTGGATCGGATCGCTCCCGTGTTCGGATAGAACATGACTCCACATGTCGTTACTGATCCGGGCATGAATCGCGCTGACCCCGTTGATGAAGCCGCTGGTGCGAAGGACGAATGCGCTCAGGTTGAACGGGGCGTCAGGGCTGCCGGCCTCCGATTCGCCGAGCCGTAGCAGGGTCTCGCTGTCGAGCCCCATCTCCCTCGCGGGTTCATCCAGATAGTGTTGCACCTGTGACCGATCGAACGCTTCGTTGCCCGCGGGCACCGGTGTGTGGGTTGTAAAGACGGTCGTTCGTGCAACACGTCGAGCGGCTTCCGCGAAGGAGAGGCTTCCACCGCTCACCAGCTCGCACATTCGTTCCACCTGCAGGAAGCCGCTGTGCCCCTCATTGAGATGCCAGACGGCGGGGGCAATGTCGAGAGCGCGCAGCGCCCGAACACCGGCGACGCCAAGCACAAACTCCTGGACGAGGCGCATCAGGCGACCGCGGACATAGAGGATTCCCGAAATGGGCCGGTCCGCCGGATCGTTGGTCGTGATGTCGGTGTCGAGCAGGAGAAGGGGCACGCGGCCGACCTGCGCGACCCAGACCTTGGCGAACACCTGCCGTCCGGGAAGCACCGCGCTCACCTGGATCTCGCGGCCCGTCGGGCCGGCGGCCGGACGCACCGGCAGGCGATTGAAGTCCAACACCGGGTAAATGTGCTGTTGGTGACCTTCGGCGTCGATGGTCTGGTGGAAATAGCTGCGTCGGTAGAGCATCCCCACACCTACGAGGGGGACACCCAGATCACTTGCTCCTTTGAGAAAATCACCGCCGAGTATACCCAGTCCGCCGGAATAGACCGGCAGGCATTCGTGCATGCCGAACTCCATGCAGAAATAGGCGACCGGTCCGTGCTGCGAGCCCTTACTGCCGCCGACCGGGGAGAGCGAGCCGTGATCGTGCACATTCATGTACCGCTCGAACTCACCGATTACAGACGCATAGGTCCCCATGAACGTCTCGTTGTTGAGCAAGGGTTCCCAGTGCGAGGGCTCGAGGTTGATGAGCAGCTCGACCGGATTCCGGTAATGCGCCCACGCTACGCTGTCGATGGTGTTGAACAGGCGCCGGGCACTTGGCGTCCAGCTCCACCAGAAATTGTAGGCCAGCTCATAGAGCGCGCTGACCTCACGCGGAAGTTCGATGTCGGCAACGGAAACACAGGGGATGTGCATCTGTGAGGTGCCCTCACGCCATCTGGCCCGGTAACCGGCCACAAGGATGTGCCCTACTGACGATGCGGACCGGGGTCGAGCCAAAGGCTCGGCAGCGATACGCCCCGGGGCCTTTTGACCACACTCTCACTCGGCCGCGGTATCCGATGGACCGGTCAGAACGGAGGCTCCACCGAGGCAATGCGCTCGCGGCTCTTGACACTCCGATTTCAAGTGTAGGAAACTACCGTCTAATCATTCCTGTGTCAACCGGTCGCTTTTGTGCGGACGTGCCCCCGGCGGCCATCGCAAGGGACCGTCTCGCGCCCAGATGAGGAGAAAGCCGTGAGGACAAAAAAGCGAGCCAGGACGTCGGCAAAGAGTGGCGGAAACGCAGCGGCGGTGCCGAGCAGACGGACGCCACCAGAGGAAACGACCAGAGTCTCCCGGGTCGAGACGACGTTCATTTGCGATGTCGAACCGGATGCCAGGGAGGCCTACCTGACCGGGGAGTTCAACGGCTGGAACCCGCGCTCCATTCGCATGGCCAGGCAGGGTCGGAGCTTCCGAAAGAAGCTGACGCTTGCACCCGGAGAGTACCAATACAAGTTCGTGGTCGACGGAGAGTGGCATATAGATCCTTCCGCGTCGATCCAGCGACCGAACGAATTCGGCGGCATGAACAGTGTCGTTCAGGTTCAAGACAGGCTCGATGAATCCACGCGGACTCCGCGGTAGCACCTGCTGGCTTATATGGTGGTCAGCGTATGCGGGTCCTGATGCTTGGCTGGGAGTTTCCTCCGTACATCAGCGGCGGCCTGGGCACGGCATGTCGCGGCCTGACGCGCGCGCTGAGCCGGTTTCCGGTGAGCGTCCTCTTCATCCTACCGAGGGCGGACAGTGAAGATGCCCTGGTGAGGCGCGACCAGGGCGGCCAATGCCCCCCGTCGTCCCTCCACCGGCCACCTGTTCAGCGGCGGGCGACTGATTCCGGTCGTGTTACGCTCGCGACGATAAGCTCTGATCTCCGCAATCCGTACCGGCCGACCCTCCACGTGGCAGAGACTCCGGCAGGATCGATCACGACGAGGGAAGAGCCACCTGAACCACCTCTTCCGCAGGTCCGTGTGGTCGGGGCGGGCGCCGAAGGAGGGTATGACGGGGATCTGCTTTGCAAGGTTCGGGACTACGCCAGCCGCTGCGTCGAACTGAGTGCCGGCGAAGTGTTCGATGTGATTCACGCTCACGACTGGATCACGTTTCCGGCAGCTCTGGCGATCGCGCGGGATTCAGGACGACCCTTGGTCGTTCACGTTCACGCCACGGAATTCGACCGGTCAGGAGAGTTGGTGCACCAGCCCGTTTACGACATTGAGCGTCAAGGTATGCACGCCGCCACGAGGATCATCGCGGTCTCCGAGCGCACCAAGAAGACTGTCACGGCGCGCTATGGCGTGTCGGCGGAGAAGGTCACGGTGGTCTACAACGGCATCGAGTTCGGCAGGGAATGCGGCTCGGTTGCCGTGAAGCACGAGGGTGAGAAGATCGTGCTGTTTCTGGGCCGCATCACCATGCAGAAAGGCCCCGAGTTCTTTGTCCGAGCCGCCGCCCGGGTCGCGCAAGAGCTCCGGGACGTGCGATTCGTTATGGCCGGCGCCGGGGATCTCCTTCCCCGGGTCGTGCGACTCGTGGAGGACTTCGGACTCAGCGAACGGGTGAAGTTCGCGGGTTTCCTGCGGGGGGAGGCGGTCGACCGCGCGTACCGGATGGCGGACGTGTACGTCATGCCATCGGTCAGTGAGCCTTTCGGTCTGACCGCGCTGGAGGCTGCGAGGCATGGTGTCCCCACCATCATATCCAGGAGCTCCGGCGTGGCGGAGGTCCTGCATCGCGGAGCGCTTAACGTCGAGTTCTGGGATGTGAACCGGATGGCCAGGATGATTCTCGCCGTTCTGAAATATCCGAAATTCGCGGCACGTATCAAGGAACATGGTACCGAAGAGATCCGAAAATTGACGTGGACCGTAGCGGCGCGGAAGTGCATGGACGTCTACCGCAAAGCCATTGCGGACGGCGCGCCGTCGGCGACGGGACGCCCCGAGGGAACTGATGGATCCCGTCGCGGAGCTGTTCGGCGGTGAGGGGTGGGTCACCTCATCGGAAGGCCGAAGGACGCACCTAGGAGGATCAGGGATGCGCGTCGCGATGTTGTCCTGGGAGACCATGCATTCCATTGCAGTAGGAGGAGTTGCGGTCCATGTCACCGAGCTGGCTGCGGCCCTGGAGCGCGCCGGACACGAGGTTCACGTGTTCACTCGATTGTCCCCCGGCCAGCGCCACCACGACTGGATCGACGGAGTCCACTATCACCGCTGTGCGTACCCGGCGCATCATGAATTCGTTGATGATGTCAACAGCATGTGTCGGTCCTTCGTGGATCGGGTGTTCACCGTGGAGGACATGCTAGGGCAGTTCGACATTGTGCATGCTCACGATTGGCTGACGGCCAATGCAATGATCTGGATCAAGCAGGGGCGAGATCACAGGGGCATGCTAACGATACACTCGACTGAATATGCGCGCTGTGGAAACACCTTCCCCGGCGGGCGTTCAGCGCGCGTACGTGGCCAGGAGCGGGCAGGTACCTACTGGGCCGACAAGGTCATCTGCGTATCGCATGCCACGAGGCGAGAGATCAACTGGATGTACGAAGTGCCCGAGTGGAAGACTCAGGTGGTCTACAACGGGGTCAACTCGCAGCGCTTCAGCGTCCCCATCGACGTCGGTGTTGCTCGAAGGGTGTACGATATCGGCCCTTTGGATCCCGCGATCCTTTTCTGTGGTCGCCTGGAATGGCAGAAGGGTCCCGATCTTCTCGTTCAGAGTATTCCAGAAATCCTCCGGAAATTCTTCAACGCGAAGTACGTCTTTGCCGGAGACGGGGCGATGCGCCACGACGTCGAGATCGAGGCCCGCCAGCTCGGTGTGTCGCATGCGGTCCGCTTCCTGGGGCATCAGGATCCTGATGAGGTTGCCACCCTGTACAAGTTGGCGGATGGCGTCTGCGTGCCGAGCCGCAATGAGCCGTTCGGCCTCGTTGTGCTCGAGGCGTGGAGTGCCGGGAAGCCGGTGGTGGCCTCCGAGAACGGCGGTCCTGCCGAGTTGGTGAAGCACGAATTCAACGGGCTGCTGGTCGCCCCTCGTCCGGACTCCATCGCATGGGCCGTCGGCAGGCTGTTCGCCGATTTCGAGCGTGCGCGGTGGATGGGCGAGAACGGCCGGAGTACTGTAGATGAGCGTTACATGTGGGAATCCATTGCCGGGCAGACAGTCGATGTCTACGAGTCCGTACTTCCGAGACCCGTGGCTCAGCCGCGCCCGGCGCTTTGCGTGGAAGGGTAGCGGGGCCGTGGCGGTCGGGAGCTTCTGTTTCGTTGTTCACGGGCATCTGCCGTACGTGCTCCGGCACGGCGTCTGGCCGCACGGGGAGGACTGGCTGTACGAGGCGGCCGCCGAGACCTATCTGCCTCTCCTGGCGGTTATGGATGAATGCGCGTATCTGAACGCCAATCCGCGTCTCGCCATCGGTCTGACGCCCATCCTGCTGGAACAGCTCAGCCACCAGCACTTCAAGCAGGGGTTCGAGCGTTACTTGCGAGGGCGTTTCGAGCGCGCCCAGGCGGACCGCGCCGAGTTCGAGCGTGGCGGGCACGCGCACTCCGCATTCCTGAGTGAGGAGTGGAAGAAGTTCTACGGCAAGCTCGTCGCGCAGTTCGAAGAACTCGGCCGGGACATCCCCGGCGCGTATGCCGAGCGTGCGCGTCGGGGGTGGATCGAGATCCTGACCTCGAGCGCGACCCACACCTATCTACCTCTCCTGTACGAGGACTCCTCACTTCGTGCTCAACTACGGGCGGGGATCGCCACCTCCGAACGAATCCTCGGCTTCAAACCCGCCGGCATCTGGTTGCCCGAGTGCGCCTACCGTGGACCCGGCCCGTGGCGCGCGCCGATCCCGTGGGGCCACCCGCGCAATCGAGCAGGAATCGAGCACTACCTCAGTGATGAAGGGTTGACGCATTTCTTCGTCGAGAACCACATGATCGAACAGTCTCGCAGTGAGTGGGTCCACAACGGAGGATGGCAGAAGGTTGACTGGGAAGAGGCGGTGAAGTATGCCAATCGTGGCTGGCGCTCCGCGCAGGAGCCGGTGCGTGTGGCAGGTGATGGTGCGGGGCCCGGTTCGACCGCAGCCTTCGCACGCGACCAGCGGATCTGTGAAAAGGTCTGGTCCGGCACCATCGGCTATCCCGCGGACGGCGTGTACCTCGAATTCCACAAGAAGCGCGGCAGACGGCGCGGCCTGCGCTACTGGAGAGTCACGGAGCGACGTCTCGATCTGGGCGATAAGGAACCCTACCACCCACAGGACATTCCGCGGAAGATCCACGAGCACGCCAGCCACTTCTGCGGGGAGGTGAGGCGGCGTTTGTTCGATCACAACGGACGGACGGGACGGCACGGAATCGTCGTCGCCTGCTTCGACGCGGAACTGTTCGGGCACTGGTGGTTCGAGGGCCCTCGATTCCTGCGGGACGTGATGCTCACCCTGAACGCCGATTCCGATGTGGACGTGTGCACTCCCACTGAGTACCTGGAAAGGCATCCTGCTGACAAGGCCGTGGCGTTTCCCGAGGGATCATGGGGTGATGGGGGCGATCACCGAGTGTGGGTGAACGACCGGGTCAAGTGGATGTGGGATGTCGAGTACCGGTGCGAGGCGGACTTCGGCAGGTTGACATACCGGCTTTCGTGGAGGGAGCGGCCGGAGCTGCGCGATATCCTGGAGAGAGCCGGGCGTGAGCTTCTCCTGCTTCAGGCCAGCGACTGGCCTTTTGTCGTCTCCTGCGAACAGGCGGTCGACTACGGCATCAAGCGCTTCATCCAGCATGCTGGACGCTTCGAGTTTCTGACGGGCATCGCCGAAGGACTCGCCGACGATCCGTCACACCTGAGCAAGCTGACGGAAGTTGAGGAATTCGAGCTCAAGGACGCCGAGATTCACGACGTTGTTTTTCCGGCGATCGATCTTAATTGGTGGAACGCGTGATTCGGGTCGGCTGCCGGCATCGTTCGGCCTCGTCCCTCGCGTGCGCAGCGTCTTCGATCTGCGGAAAACCTGCACCGCGCGGCCACCGAGGAAGAGCCAGGGAGCTATGACTCAGCACGCACATCATGCTCTGGGTCTGCACATGCACCAGCCGCCAGGTAACCTGCGCCTGTTGATCGAGCGGGAGGAATGGGAGGCGCAGCAGATCATCCGCTGCTACGAACGGGCGGCCCGCTACGCCCACACATTCCACGACACCGCCCGCCTGCACGTGGGGTTCTCCGGAGTGCTGTTGGAGCAGCTGCGCGATGGGGAAATCGTCGATCGCTACCGCAAATTCCTCGATATCCCGGCCATGCTCGAGAGATATTGCACTGCCACGAACATCGAGCTGATTGGCATGGGCTACTACCATCCGGTCTTTCCCTTGATCCCCGAAGAGGACTGGAAAGATCACCTCGTCGCGGGGCGCCAGATGATGCTCGAGGTGTTCGGACGGGAGCCGAAGGGCTTCTGGCCGCCGGAGATGGCCTTCGCCATGGAGATGATCCCGGCGCTCGTCGCTGCCGGCTACGAGTATGTGGTCGTCGATGGTGTTCACGTCAGGCCGGAGGGGGGCGCGGAGACCGACATCTACCAGCCCTACGTCGCACGCGAGGGTGGTGCCACCATCACTATCGTTCCTCGCGACCGCGATATCTCGAACGCCCAGGAGAGCGGCATGAACGCGGATTGGTTCGAGGGGGAGGTTGCGAACAAGATCGCCGGATCGCCTCATCGCGACCGAGCCAGGCTGGTGACCACCTGGTCCGATGGGGAGAACGGCGGGTGGTTTCGCCAGATGGCCGAGGAGGCCGGCTTTTTCGGGCACTTCTTTGCCCCCTGTATGGAGAGGATCCGGTCGGGTGCCTCACCGATCCGGCCCGTGCTAATATCCGACTTCCTGGAGGAACATCCCCCGCAGGAACAGGCCCAGGTTCGGACCGGGGCCTGGAACGTCGCCAGCACGTCCGGCTACGATTTCTCGCAGTGGGCGGGCTCCGACACCCAGCGCCAGGCGATCGACAAGATCTTCGGCGTGAGCCGCCGGTACTGGGGATTAGCTGCAAGGGCCGCGGGATTGCCGGCAGCGTCGGCATCGGCGCTGAACGAAGCCCGCCGGCTGATCCTTGAGGGAGAGACGAGCTGTTTCCTGTTCTGGGGAGATGCCTGGATTCCCGAGCTCTACAAACGCACCGCCGCAGCCGAGGCCTTGATGAATTCGGTCGATCAGGCGCTGGGCTGAGTCCGGGCCGTGAGAACAATCCATGTTGACCCAGCGCGCAAGCGGGATCCTGCTGCACATAACTTCGCTGCCGTCCCCGTATGGGGTCGGGGATTTCGGACCGGATGCGCACGAGTTTGTCGACTTCCTGGTCCGCGCGGGACAATCCGTTTGGCAGGTCTTACCTCTGAGTCCGACGAGGTCGGGAGGGGATCATTGCCCTTACCACCCGACCTCGGCGTTCGCCGGAAACCCTTTGTTCATCAGCCCGTTGTCCCTTGTCGATGACGGCTGGCTCGGCAGGGAGGATCTCCCGACGGCATCGCGTCTTCCGCCGGATCGCGTTGACCACGCTCTGGCGATCTCCGAGAGATCCGCGCTGCTCGACAAGGCCTACCGGCGATTCCAGGAACGACCCGAACCAGACGATTACCGTCACTTCTGCGAGTCGCATGTGGCGTGGCTCGATGACTTCGCCTTGTTCGCGGCGCTCCGCCCGTCCTTCTCCGATCGCGCGTGGTGGGACTGGCCCCACCCGCTCCGGGATCGACAGGAGGAGGGGCTCGCCACATGCCGAAAATCGCTCGCCGACGCCATGCGACGGGAGAAGTTCCTCCAGTATCTGTTCTTCAGGCAGTGGTTTCGTCTCAAGCGCTATGCCAACGAGCGCGGCATCCAATTCGTGGGTGACATTCCTTTCTACATGGCGCACGACAGCACGGATGTCTGGGTCCGCCCGGAGATTTTCAAGCTCACAACGGATAAACGGCCGCGAGCAGTGGCCGGCGTCCCCCCCGACCGCTTCAGCGACACGGGACAACTGTGGGGCAGCCCGGTGTACGACTGGCAGCGACTGAAAGACCTCGGCTACGACTGGTGGATCGCGCGGATCCGGCACAACATCGCCTTGTTCGACATCATTCGCATCGATCACTTCCGAGGCTTCGCCGCTTGCTGGGAGGTTCCGGCCGGCAGCGACAGCGCCGCGCCCGGCAAGTGGGCCGAAAGCCCCGGAGAGGACTTCCTGCGGTACCTTTTCCGGCGGATTCCCTTCGCCCCCATCATCGCGGAGGACCTCGGGACAATCACTCCCGAGGTGAGGGAGTTGATCCGGAAGTTCGACCTTCCCGGCATGCGGGTCCTGCAGTTCGCGTTCGATGACGATTCGGCAACCAACCCCCACTGTCTCCACAATCACGAGCCGAACTCGGTCCTCTACACCGGCACCCACGACAACAGTACGCTGCGTGGTTGGTTCGAGAACGAGGCCGATGAACGGCAGAAGAAGAGACTGTTCGAATACCTCGGCCGAAGCTTGTCCCCGGCCGACGTGCATCGCAATCTGATCCGCCTTGCGATGATGTCGGTCAGTAACCTGGTGATCATTCCCATGCAGGACGCTCTCGGCCTGGGAGATGAGGCACGGATGAACCGGCCGGCCACAGTCGGCGGCAACTGGGGCTGGCGGATGAAGCCGGGACTGGCATCCGACGAGATCGCACGCGAGCTCTCCAGGCTGAGCGGGACGTTCGGCAGGGCGGGGTGAGCGGGCCATCGTGAAGATCGACAGGGGAAAGCCCGACCCGCTTGGAGCGTCATACGATGGCAGCGGCACGAATTTCGCCGTCTTCTCGAGTGTGGCCCGCAAGGTGGAATTGTGCCTGTTCGATGGGGCGGGAGCGGAGTGGCGCGTTGATTTGCCCGGGCGCACCGGCGATTGCTGGCACGGGTATCTGCGGGATGTCGGGCCCGGGCAGCGCTACGGCTTTCGCGTGCACGGTCCGTGGGTACCGAGGCAAGGAAAGCTCTGCTGCCCGGAGAAGCTGCTTGTCGATCCCTATGCCAGGGCTCTCGAGGGGCAGTTCGAGTGGAACGATGCCCTATTCCCGTGCAACGGGGCCGAGCCCTCGGCCGCTCCCGTTCCGGGCGACACCGCGCCGTATGTGCCGAGGTCGGTGATCGTCGATCTCGCTTTCGACTGGGGCGAGGCCCCCCGGCCGAATACTCCGCTCTCCGATTCGATCATCTACGAGGTTCACCTCAAGGGGCTGACCGCAAGACACCCTGATGTTCCGCCGGAGATCCGCGGCACGTACGCCGGTCTCGCACACCTGGCCTCCACCGGCCACTTCACTTCGTTGGGCGTAACTGCCGTGCAACTCCTGCCAATCCAGCAGTTCGTGCACAGGCGGCGCCTCACGGAGATGGAATTGAGGAACTACTGGGGCTATGACCCTATCGCGCACTTCGCACCCCACAATGAATACGCGGCCGCCTCCGATCCCGCCGCGCAGATTCGCGAAGTGAAGGAGATGGTGAAGTGCCTGCATTCTGCTGGCCTGGAGGTGATTCTGGACGTCGTCTACAACCATACCGGCGAGGGAGGCTTGTTGGGTCCGATGCTTTCGTTCAAGGGCCTGGACAACAGCGTGTACTATCGACTCGATCAGGACGATCTGACCCGGTACATAGACCTTACGGGCACTAAGAACACGCTCAACACGAGCCATCCCCATGTACTCCGCAT
>JBDHHA010000126.1:0-13269 GCA_039589615.1 Gemmatimonadota bacterium | reverse complement strand
GCTCAGCGACGTGGGATCGGGCGGGACCATGCCGACGATCGGTTTGACGGCATACGCCAGGTGGTACATCAGCTTGCCGTAGTCGTCGTACGCGTCGGCGTCCCGCGGGGAGTGGCGGTACAGCTCGCGCCGGGTTTGATCGTGGTCCGCCCAGCGGCCCAGGTAGTCACCGTTGGGCAACGGCGTGACGGTGCTCTCCAATGGGAGGATTTCCAGTCCGTGGCTCGGCAGGTCCAACTCCCGGATGATCTCGGGCCGCAGCAGGCTCACCACGTAGGACAACACCGTGTACTTGAAGCCGGGGAAGATCTCTTCCGTGACGGTGGCGCCGCCGAGCACGTGGCGTCGCTCCAGCACCAGCACGCGCTTGCCGGCCCTGGCAAGATATGCGGCGTTCACGAGTCCGTTGTGGCCCCCGCCGATGATGATGGCGTCGTAGTGGGCTCCCTTGGTCATCTCACGCCCGCTTCCGTTCCGGGTTGAAGAAGGGAGTCTCCACCACCGAGGCCGCCGCCCGTTTGCGCTGGTGTTCCACCGTGACTTCCATTTGCAGGGCAGTTCCGGGACGCGCATGTTGGGAGTGGAGGTGGGCCAGGACGATGTATTTCTTGAGGATGGGAGACCAGCAGCCGCTGGTGGCGTAGCCGGCCTGACGGCCCCCGTCGTACACGGGAACGCTCGTGCGCCACGCGATCATCGGAAGCTGGGGTGGAAGGCCGACCTCTCCGTACACGCGCTCCAACGATTCCCAATCCACATCCAGTCCGCGGAGCTGCCAGCTCGATCCTTCACGCTTTTCCCGCTGGAGCGCACTGGAGCCGATGAACGGACCCTTGTCCAGTTTCACCGTCCACCCGAGGCCGAGCTCGAAGGGTGAAGATGTTCGGGACTCGATGAGTGCACGGTGGGCCGGAACGTAGTCCACGTCGAGCAAGATCAAACCGGCCTCGATGCGGGCGACGTCCAGGGCCAGGATGCCGGTGGGCGTGATGCCGTAGTCGCGTCCACCGCCGATCAGCGCATCCCACAAGGGCTCGGCATCCTCCGCGGCCACCCAGATCTCGTAGCCGAGGTCTCCCGTGTAGCCGGTGCGGGAGATCGACACGGGAATCCCGTGAATGGTGGCCGTCGTGCTCCGGAAATACCGCAGGGTGTCCATGTCGGCGTCGGCCACGTTGCGCAGAATGTCGCGGGCGGCAGGCCCCTGGAGCGCCAGAGCCGCCGTGGACTCGGTGATGTCGTCGATGGTGACGTCGAACCCGGTCGCGTTGTCGAGGAGCCAGCGGAGGGTGGGCTCTGCGGCTGTGAGCCGGAAGGCCTCCTCGCCGAGTCGCGCCAGGGTGCCGTCGTCCATGACTTTTCCGGCCTCGTCACACCACGGCGTGTAGAGCACCTGACCTTCGGCGCATCGGGCCACGTTTCTCGTAACCACTCGGTCCAGGAACGCCACCGCGCCCCGGCCCCGAATCAAGTACTTGTAGAGCGGCGACACATCGATGAGCCCCGCCGCGGCGCGAATGGCGTAGTACTCCCGGTCGTGGTTGAGCTCGTACGAGCCCGCCACCACACACCCACCCCAACGCCGCCAGTTTTGCGACTGGCACAGAGCGCTGGTGCGCGAGTGGAAGGGAGTACCTCTCAACATCATTGTGTGATTCGGGTCGGGGAGTCGCGATGACACGACTGGGGGTTGACCAGGATACTATTGCGCTACACCCCTGCTGGCAAACGCCAAACAAACCTTCATGGGAGCGACGTCATGGCCTTGTCCACAGATAGTTGGGCCGCACGTACGCCGTCTCGAAGCCGAAGCGGGCGATGTTGCGGTACGAGGGTGACGGCTTGTCCGGCTTCTCCTCCGCGGTTTCCACGATCAGGTGCTTCACCCCCCGCGCCGCGGCATCCTGTATGCGACGGGCGATGAGCGCGTTCTGTCCCCCGCGACCGCGATGCTCCGGTAGGGTGGCCGCGAAGTCCAACCACCCGTACTCCCCGTGGACGAACAGGGCGGCGGTCGCGGCCGGCGCCTCGCCATCGTACGCGATGTAGTGCAGCCAGTTGGGACGGCCCACGAGGCTTGCCACCAACGGCTCGACGGGGTCGGGCCACTCGAAGCTGCCCTTGACGATCTTGGCGAACGTGGCCGCCGCATCCTCGTCGATCTGTCTCACCTCGAGGTCGGTTTGTGCGTTGTCCACCGGTTCCATTCCCCGGTGGAGCTTCACCCAGTTGTTGTAGTGCGTGAGCCCCCGCGACTCGAGCCATTGGGGCAACTCCGCCGGCTGTGCGTCAGGGTGCAGGTGGACAAAGAACCGGGGAACGCCGGCGTTCGCGTAGAAATCAATCGCGCGGTCGATGTCGTTTTGCGATGCCGGGGCGGCGAGCCCAAGAGCGATCACGCGATTGAAGGCAAGGACGTCTACTCCTGCGACGCGCCCCGCGACGCCGGAGGCGTACTCCTCGATGCCAACGCCCAAAGCGGGGGAGCCGTCCGGCGAGGTGGAGCGATACATGTCACCCCAGGCCACCGCTTCCGCGAGATCCAAGTTTCGCATTGTGTCGTTCGTGAGCATGCGTCACCCCTGGCTAGCTGCTGATGGATTCGTAGACTTCGAGATACCGCTTCGCGATTCCGCGCCAATCGTACTCCTCGCGGATGAGACGCAGTGCGTTGGCCCCGCGGCGCTGTCTCTCCCCCGCGTCGGTGAGTGCCCGGTGCAGCACTCCGGCAAGGGAATCCACGTCGTCCACCTCGGCAAACCATCCGTTCGCCTGTGGTCCGTCGTCTGCCACGAAATCCAGGGGCCCGCCGCTGCGCGTGGCGACGACCGGCATTCCGGTGGCCATGGCCTCGAGGTACACCTGTCCGAACGGCTCGTTGAAGGACGGTGCCACGAGGAGGTCGGCGAGGTTGAGTCCTTGGGAGAGTGTGTCGTGGGGGAGCCAGCCACAGAAGAACACGTTGGGCAGCCCGAGGGAGTGGGCGAGCGTGTGTGGGTGCTCGCCTTCCCACTCGCCGGGCATGCCCCCCCACACGAGGAGGTTGAACGCAGCCTCGCCGGCGCTTTCCAGTGTGCGGTTGACCTGGGCGACCGCTCTCATCAGCAGGGGGACCCGCTTGAAGTCGAGGAACCGTCCCACGAAGATGGCCAGGGGTCTCATCCGGCCCGATGCGTCGGTGAACCGCTCGATGTCGGATCGCTGATAGCGAACGGTGCCGGGCGCTCCTCCTTCGGCCCAGCCCTGTGGATCGTCCACCAAGATCTTTCGCAAGAACTCCAGTTTGTCGTCTGTGGACCAGTCGAGTGGCCGGAACAGGGAGGTATCCACGCCGTTGGGGATGGTGGTGATCCTCCGGTCATCCACCGAGAGTCGCTCCACGGCCCGTTCGCGCACGTCGGGACTGATGGCGGCGAAGTGGCTCGTCGTCTCGACGGCCTCCCGCAGCACACCGCGCCAGAAACCGTGCAGCTCGCTGACGGTGTCCGAGTCCCGCTCCACCTCAGCGAGGTTCTCGAGCATCTTGATCTCTGTGCCGTGGAGTTGCGTCAACCTCGGTAGCGAGGGAAAGACCTGGGCGGCTGCCGTGTGCGCGTAGGTGAGGTGATGGAGGTGGAGAAGATCGGCCGGAAACGTCTCGCCCACTTGATGGAAGGCTTTCCTCCAGCACGCCAACAAAGCGCTGTAGCCGGATTGCGAGATTCCGTAGAACACGCGGTCCGGGACGCCGGGCTTGTCTTCGTAACTGGGGTGAAACGGCACGTCCCACGAATCCGAGATTGGATCCTCACCCAGCTGGAATCCCTGCCACGCGGCGGTGTAGTCGATGGCGGTGAGGGGGATGCCGGTGTAGAACACGTCCGCGTCGTGCTGGGGATCGCCGTCGCGCAACGTGCCGGTCAGGAGATGCACGTCGTGTCCCAGGTCGAGCAACGCCCGGGAGAGGTAGCGGGCAACCTGGGCGCTCCCGCCCCGGGGATAGAAGATGAGCGGCATCAAGATCTTCATGGCGCTGGGAGATTAGGGGAGAACGGCGGCGGCCGCCAGGTGGCGAGCGATCTGCCGGTGGGGTGTATTGTAAGTAGTTGCCACTCATAAACTTGCTCGTATGTCATGGCCAAGCGGCACGGGCGCGGGATGCCGGGGTAGATTGGACCATGTCAAAATCCTCCGTTCATGGTCGTTCCAGTGACATGAAAGACCTCAGACAAATGGAATGTCTCACCCTTGCCCTGTTGGTCCTGGGTTGCTCCAGCCCCGCGTTCGACGTCCTTCCCGAGGAGGGACTCCAGGGCTTTGCCGCCGAGCTCGACGAGTTGCGGGTGCAAATCCGGATTCCGGGAATGGCCGCGGCGATCGTGGCGGACGGGGCCATCGTCTGGTCGCAAGGGTTCGGGTACGCCGACCTGAGGGACGAGACGCCGGCCACGCCGACGACATCGTTCCACCTCGCCTCGCTGACGAAGCCGTTTGCGGTGACGATCGTGATGCAGTTGGTGGAGGAGGGACTTGTCGACCTGGACGATCCGGTGAGCGACTACGGCGTGAGTTTGTCCGGCAACGGCACGATCCTGGTCCGCCACCTCCTGAACCACACGTCGGAGAACGTTCCCGGTGCCCAGTACCGGTACAACGGCAGCCGCTTCGGCCAGTTGGACAGGGTCATCGAGGCGGCGTCGGGCCGGACATTTGGGGAGCTGTTGGTGGAGCGCATCCTCAGGCCGCTGGATCTTCGCAACACCGCTCCCAACGTGGAGGATCGAGCCAACTTCGATCTCACCGGCTTCGATCGGGACGCGCTCATCGCCAACATGGCCACGGGGTACCAAGTGGTGGAGGGCGAGGTGCAGGAGACGGACTACCCCACCCACTTCGGTACGGCGGCAGGCCTGATTGCGTCAGTGGAGGACATGGCGCGCTACTCCATCGCCATCGATGAGGGCCGATTCCTCGAGGCCGAGACCTGGGAGGAAGTGTTCACGGCGGCGGTGTCCAACAGCGGGGAAACGCTACCCTACGGAATCGGGTGGTTCATCCAGGAGTACGAGGGCCAGCGCCTCCAGTGGCACTACGGGTGGTGGACGGGCAACTCCTCCCTGATCGTCCGGGCGCCGGATCGGGGGTTGACGTTCGTGGTGGTGGCCAACACCGACGGTCTCAGCAGCACCTACCGGCTGGGCGGTGACAACAACGCGCTGCGATCGGCTTTCGGCCGAATCTTCGTCGAGTCCTTCGTCGTGGGCGACGAGCTCCTCCCGCGGAACTGACCCCAGGCGCAGAAATGCCTGGGGTCCGGCGGCGTCATTCGATCCGCAGCGCCTCCACCGGGTCGGTCTGCGTGGCCCGCCGGGCTGGGAGATAACTCGCCACCAGGGCTACGCCAACCAGTAGGGCCGCAATCCCACCGAAGGTGAGCGGATCCACAGGGCTCACGCCGTACAGCAGGGCTCGGAGTGACCAGGTGATCAGCGCGGCGACCACGAAGCCGATACCGAGGCCCATCCCCGTGAGTTTCGCCGCATCCCTCAGGATCAGTGCGCGCACCGTCCCCTGCTTGGCGCCAAGGGCGATGCGAATGCCGATCTCCCGTACCCGTTGCGACACGGTGTACGCCAGCACGCCATAGAGGCCGAGGGACGCAAAGAGCAGGCCGAGGAGGCCCAGTGCGGAAGTCACGACGGCGCCGGCACGGTGCGGAAGCATGACCAACCCCATCATGTCCTCGTACGGTCCGTTCACTTCCATTATCAGGTTGGGGTCCAGACTGTAGAGGATCTCACGAGATACGCTCGTCATGTCCGGTCCACCCTCCGTCACCCGCGCAACGATCGCCATGGGGTGATTGTGGGATTGGGCGTACGGGATGTAGGCCATCGGTAGAGGGTCTTCTCCGGGAGTGCGGTATTTGCCGTTCTGCACGATGCCGATGATTTCGAACGCTGAGCTGCCGGGACCGCCCAAGATGATCCGTTGGCCGATGGGGTCTTCCCCGGGCCACTCGCGGCGCGCCAGGGTCTCGTTGATGAGGGTCACCGCGGGGGCGCCTGCAATATCCCAATCGCTGAAACGGCGTCCCCGGAGCACCGAAATGCGGAGGACATCGAAGTAGTCGGGTGTGACCCGGGTGAACCCCGTACGCGGCGTGTCCTCGTCCTCTGCCACCTCCCGGCCCGGAATGGTGTATCGTGAGGTCCGCCAAGGGCCGGTCAACGGAGGCACCTCGACCAGCGCAACGGCCTCGACGTTGTCGAGGGCCGAAAACCGCTCCAGGATCCCGTCGTAGATCCGGGCGGCTTCGTCGGCGGGGTGCGTGATCTCGATGAGTTCCGAAGCCAGCAAATGAACGTTCGTGGGGTCGATTCCCGTGTTGATCTCCTGTGCTCGGGACAGGGAGCGCATGAAGAGACCTGCGCCCACGAGGAGCAGTGCGGACCCGGCGACCTGCACGACCACGAACGCATTCCGCAAGCGAGAACGGCGGTGAGACCCGCCCCCGACGCCGCCCTGGAGCGTGGATGTCAGATCGACCTTGGTACCGTGCAGCGCAGGTGCCAACCCGAAGAGTACGCCGGCGGCCAGGGCGACGACGAGAGAAAACGCCAGCGCGCTCCCGTCCGGCGAGAGGTTCAAGACCATGGGAAACTCAACCGGGAGCTGGAACGCGTTCAGCATCCTGGTTACCCACACGGCCGCCAGCACCCCACCCGCTCCGCCGAGCAGAAAGAGCATGAGGCTCTCGGTGACGAGCTGGCGGATTACCCGAACGCGCCCGGCCCCCAGGGCAATGCGCACGGCGACCTCACGGCCGCGTTGCGAAGCCCTGGATAGCATCATGCTCCCAACGTTGGTGGCGGCAATGAGGAGGATGAGTCCCGTCGCGACGAACAAGAACAGGGCGAAGAGGGACGCTGGAACCGCTGCCTGTCCCGAGATGGGACCGTACCTCGTGACGTCGATGCCGTGATCGGGGCTCTCGCCGGGGAACGCCGCCTCGATGTTCGCGACGCTCACGTTCATGCGTGCCGTGATTTGCTCCAGCGTCACCCCCGGCTTGCGGCGTCCGATCATCTCCACCCAGGGATTGGATCGGGACTCGAGGGCGACGTTGGTGTCCAGCGCAGGAGCCATCCCCAGCGGCAGCCACAGGCCGAATTCCAGAAGGCTGACGGGGCCGGTGAACCCCTCCTCGGTCACACCGACGACGGTATACGCGTGCCGATTGAATCTGACCGTCCGACCGATGACCGAAGAATCCCCCGCGAAACGTCGTTGCCACGTGCCGTGACTCAGGACGGCCACGGAACTCGCCGGGTCTTCATCTTCCTGGGGGAGAAAGAACCGGCCCAGCGCGGGACGCACGCCGAGCACGTCGAAGAAGTTGTGGGTCACCACGAACGTCATGACGATCTCGGGGTCCCCATCGCCCAGAAAGGTGCCTGCCGTCACGTACGACCCGGCAAGCTCCACCAAGTCGCGGGCGGCGTCGCGATAGTCGCGGTAGTTGGGGTACGACGTCGGCAGGTAGGAGTCGCCGTCTTCGGTGACGCGATATGCCCTGACGATTTCGTCCGGGGCGCGCACGCCCGGGGGCGGCTCGAGCAGCAGGGCGTCGACCATACTGAAAATGGTAGTGTTGGCGCCGATCCCCAGGGCGATGGTCAAGGCGGCGATGGCCGTGAACCCCGGGGTCTTCTTCAACATGCGGAAGGCGTACCGGACGTCCTGAAGGAAGTTCTCTACCGGACCGGCGCGTTTTCTCGAGAATCGCATTGGCTTTCCACGTGTGGCAACAGGTTTGGTCGGTGAGCGTCGCCACTCGACGGCGTACCGTGCGGTTGCCACCAGCGCTTCGTAGCAATACCAGAGATTCGCGGAAAGCCGCGAACCCGACGCCCGGCGTGCGAGGTACATCTCGTGAAGGTCACCCAGCACACCGTCACGCGCTTTTCCGGCTGGGAGGACCAGCGAGATCAGGAGTCGGGGCAAGCGAGGAGGATGCTGGCTCATCGGTCCTCAAACCTCGCCTCCATACCTTGCCACAAGCTCAGCAGGGCCGAGCGTGTTTCTTTGACGGCCCGGAACCCTTTCGGTGTGACCGACACGAAGCGCTTGGGGCGTCCGCCGCGGTTCGGCTCCGGCTTCCCCATCTTGGAGCGCAGCAGCCCCTTGGCTTCCAAGCGATCGAGGGTGACGGAGAGAGAGCCGCTGGGGACCCGGCGGCCGGTTTCCTCTGCAATTTCGTGGATGATCGAGGCGCCGTAGGCCTCGTCCTTCAAGCGAAGGACGGCGGCCAACACCAGCTGCTCGAACTCACCGAGATATGCGCTCCCACCCATGTCAACCTAATCTTGTAAGGTTGCACTCCCTACGCGGGGTGGGCGTGAGGGTTTCGCCTCTAAAGAATTCTTAAGATCGGCCAAACTCTGCCTCCATCAATACCCATGTGTGGGGATCGAGGACGACGTTGTCGGGTTCGCGATCCACGCGAATGGTGAACGTGTTGCGCGCTTCGTCGACTTGCAGCACCTCGAGGCGGGGTCGCGACTCTCCGTCGAAGTAGATGCCGATCTGCACCGGCATCTCGAACAGACTTCCGTCTGTTTGGACCTGGTTCAGCTCCACTGTGACGACGCCGTCCGCGTAGCGCCACCCGCCTTCGTACTGCAGCTTGCCGGGCCGATAGAGCCACTGCCGGAAGAACTGTGACAGATCCTGCCCGGAGGCCTCCTCCATGGCTCGCCGGAAGTCGTCGGTGGAGGCGTTGGCGTCCCGGTATTCCCGGTAGTACGCCTGAATGCCGCGCCAGAACGCGTCGTCGCCGATGATGCCCCGGAGCATGTGGAGCGTCCAGCCGCCCTTCTGGTAGGTATTGGACGTGGTGACCTGCCGCATGTCGGTGAGGTTTTCGTGGACGATGCGGTAGCCGGGATTCTCCTCGTAGAACGCCATCACCCGGTCGCGACTGCTCTCGAGCCCCTCGACGAACTCGTCCCGCCCGTATGCGTGCTCGATGAAGAGCAGAGTGAAGTACGTGGCGAAGCCCTCGCTGAGCCACACGTCATTCCAGTCGTACTCGGTGACGGCGTTGCCAAACCACTGGTGCGCCACCTCGTGGATGATGACGTTGCGCCAGCGAGTGCTGCGGTCGCCTGTCACGGAATTCTGGCCATAGAAGATGGCGGTGGCCGCCTCCATGCCACCGCCCACGCTCGCCGCCTGGACGTTGGCCAGCTTCTCGTACGAGTAGGGACCCACCATGTCGCCGTAGAACTCCATGACCTGCTTCGTGGGCACGGCGAAGTCGTAGAACCCGGCGTCCCGGTCCTGCCGGTAGACCCACGTCTGGATCGATTTCCCCTCGTACTCGTCCACATACTGTACGGCGAACTCGGCCACGCCCAACACGAAGAGCCAGGGTGCAATCGGCACGGACTGTCTCCAGTGGGTCAGGTGCATGTCGTCCGGTTGGTCCGTCTCTTCCACCAGGAGGCCGTTGGAAATGACCTGGTAGCGACTGGGGGCCGTGACCACGAACTCGCACATCGCCTTGTCGTATGGGTGATCGATTACGGGCAGCCAGTTGCGGGCCCTGTTGGGCCAGTTGTCGCTGAAGAACGTGCGATCGCCGTGTTTGTTGGGGCCGATGATCAACCCGGTGGCGGGCACACCGCGGTAACTGATGGTGTACTGGCTGCGCTGGTTTGCCTCGGACGGTGCTGGGAGAGTGATGTGGAGCGCGTCGCTCTCGTGCCGGTACTCCACCGGCTCCCCGTCGCTGGACACGCCGGTGACGGTCATGCCCTTGCCGTCGGCCATGACGCCAATGAGATCGAGGCGCAACGCCGTGATGCCGTCGATCTGAAAACGGACGTCCATCGTTGTGCTGCCCACGATCTCGTCGGTCTCGTCGCTCAACGAAAGTCGGAAGACGTAGTTCAGCGCGTCGATGTTGGGGTTCTTGGGATAATTGTCGCGCAGCGGCGACGTCGAGGGGGCGACAAGGGTCAGGGCCAGTCCGAGCGCGAGATACTTCATCTGTGACCTCACTCCGCTGTGGTTCGTCCGACGAAGATGGACCGCCTTCGGCGGGGATGCCAGGGAAGTTGCGGTCCCGGCTCCGGCGAACATCTTACCGGGCACCACGTAGCAACGCGTTTCCCAAAGGAGGCAGGCTTCAAATGGGTTCGTCACGAAGAGATTTCATCAGGACGATGGGTGCCGGGCTGGCCAGTGCCGGAGTCGCCGCCAACGGCCTGGCGTGCACCGCGGGTCCCCGGGGGGGCTCGGAGGCACTACTCCAGCAGAATCCCGATCACGTCGATCCGGCGCCGGCGGGGTACGACCGGCTCCCCCTGGCCTGGCACCAGGACGCCACGCGGAGGCTCAAGGCCCGGGTTGCCGAGGTGGGGGCGGACGCCGTCCTCCTCCAGAGCGACCAGAACCAGGTGTACTACACGGGTTGCTTCCGCCGAAGCGGCGAGCGGTCGACCTGGGTGTTCTTCCCGCTGGCCGAAGACGACACCGTCTATTGGTACTCGCCGGGGATCGACCGGGAACTGGTGACGTCCTGGTGGGCCACGGAGAACGAATACTACTTCTGCTACCCACATGCCGAAGGAGGCTTTCCCAATCGGGGCGAGGTGGTGCAGGGGCAGACGGTCAATCTCTTCGAGTGGATGCTCGAGGGGCTCAAGCGGCGCGGGTTTGCCGGGCGGACCATCGGATTCGATCGGCATCTCACCGCCGACGAGGTGCAGTCGGTGCGGAAGGTGATGCCCGGCACGCGGTTCGTGCACATCGGAGGGGTGTGCCAGCAGATGCAGATCATCAAGACGCCGGAGGAGATTGCCCTGTTGCAACGGGCGTACCGCTACTTCGACAAGATCCACGCCTTCGCCAGAGACTACATCCTGGAGCGGGGGACCGATGCCACGGATTTCGAGGTGGGGCAGGCGCTGCAAGCGTACGGCATCAACCTCCTCATGGAGGACATCCAACGCGACGGCAAGCCCCACTCCGCCGTGGGTGTCGAGGTGACGTCGCATTACGTGCGTGCCGGCGTCGCGTCCGCCTACCCCCATCCCAATCAGTTCTTCCACCGCAAGATCGAGCGCGGGCAGACGGTGTACGTCAACACCGACATCAAGATCGGGGGACTCGGCGGAGAGTGCTATCGCAACTACCTCATCGATCCGATCACGTCGCAGCAGGAGAAGATGTGGGAGGTGGTGGCCGAAACCATCCAGATCCAGGAAGAGGAGTCGAAGCCCGGAGCCGTTTGCTCCGATATCGCCCGCATGATTCACGAGCACCAAGTGGCGAACGGTATGCGGGACTTCATCTACCACCGCCCGGCGCACGGCCAGGGCCAGTTCTACGTGGGACACCAGCCGCCATTCATCTCGCTGGGGGATTACACCGAGGTGGAGGAGAACATGACCTTCAGCATGGAACCCGGCCTGTACGACGCGCGAAACGGGATCGGCATCAATCCCAGTGACAACCTGCGCGTCACGGCCAGCAAGGGCGTGCGCTTCAGCAGCGTGCCGTTCTCCAAGGAATGGAGCTTCTTGACTCTTTAACGGGAACCGTCATGAGTATCTACCGCATGCAACGTGGGTTGGGACCTGTGGTGCTCGCCGTCACGGTGGGATTGCCGGCTGCGTGGACCCTTGCGCGACAACAGGATGAGGTGGTGCCGGGGCTCGAGGCGATCTTCGACGACGGGCCCATTCTGCAAGACCGCAACGGAGACGGGCACATCGACTTCGTGGATGCGCACATCGCCTTGGGTGATTCCCCAACCGATGCCGACGTCGCCGCGGCGGCCAATGTGGCGGCCCGACTCGGATTCGAAACGTCGTCCTTGAATCTCCCCCTCACGAAGAGCGTCGAGGGCATTCCCGTTGTGGTCGGCACGGGTGGTTTGGCGCGGGCCGGGATCCCCCGGGAAGCCCTGCAGGTGGATCTCGAGCCGGGCATCGGGACGGTAGCCTGGGTGCAGATCGGGTCCACGGCTGCCCTCGTCGTGGTGGGAGGCGACGACGCTGGTACGATGGCGGCGGCCACCGCCCTGGGGGCCCGGGCTCCCCACGTGTGGGATCCGGAAGGTGCCACGTTCGGAGATGTCGTGGAGAACGCCCGGCGCCTCCTGTCCGGCGCCGAGATTCCGGAGGCTCGGATGCGTCTCGCACGGTTTGTGGTGGACGATGCCGCTACGGGATTGCGACGGCTGGATCTCGAGATTGGGGTCCCGGCGGGATCGTTCGAACGGGCGGCTGCGGCGTTGCGGGAGGCCGCCGCGCCACAGGAGACTCCAGCAGCGAGGGAAGACACCACGGCTGCGGAGCAAGAAGAGCAAGTAGAAGAAGAGCAAGACACGCCGCCCACGTTGCGGTTCGACGGCCTCCGCTTGCTCAGAGTGTACCTCTCTGCGCCAGGCGTGGAGCCGGTGGTCATTCACGTGACGGGTCCAGAGGACACCCCACCCCCAGGGTCGGGGCGGCGCCCCGGCGCCGGGAACAAGTCGGACCTCGATCTCACCAATCTGTTCTCCAATGCCGGGTTCTTCGGCGACTCGGACAACAATCTCATCCCGGATCGGGTGGACGTGGTGCTGAGCGCGGCGGGCGACGTCACCGGGGCGACGGCGGATTTGGCGGCCCGGATCGGTCTCGAGGCAACGGGCGTCGCGATTCCCATCGCGCTACCACCCGACGCGATTGACGATCCGGAGCGCCAGCCCACGCTGGTCCTCATCGGCTTGAGCCATCCCCTCGTCCAGCAACTGGTGGAGGAGGAGAAGCTCACGATCCCGGATTTGGCGCCGGGGCAGGGGATGATTCGCGTCGTGGACGAGGCCTTCGGGGACAAACGGGCGGTGGTGGTGGTTGGTGCAGACGATGACGGACTCGAGCGAGCCGTGCGACAGGTCGCCGAGCGGTTTCCCCACGTGTGGGAGCGGGGTAAGGACCGGGTGACGCTGGCCGACGTGCAGCACGATACGTGGATGGCGCTGTCGAGCCGGTCGCCCGTGGGCCAGGCGGCCACCGCCGTGTACAAGATCGACAAGATGGTGGAGAACCTGGCCGACAGAGACCTCGAGCGCGTGGATGTTGCCATTCATCTGGAGCACGCGGATGCGGGATTGGCGGATTTCATCCGCGATCGCGTGGCGAGCCGGATTGCCGCGGACCACCTGGATGTGACGGTTGGCACCATCGATGTGCTGGACGGCGATCTGCTCATCGACGAGGAGATCGAAATCGC
>JBDHHA010000125.1:0-13285 GCA_039589615.1 Gemmatimonadota bacterium | reverse complement strand
CCGATGCACGCGAGGCGTACGGGTGGGCAGCCCGCTCAATGACCTACCGGTCCGCGGCTTACGTGCAACTCGCCGAGCTCATGCTCGCCGGTGGAGAGCTTGCGGAGGCGACCCGATACGCCCAGCTCGCGCTGGATTACGACCGTCACAACATCCCGGCACTACAGGTGCTGGCCATGATCGGCCGGAAGAGTGGAGATACGGAGCTGGCATCCTCGATGCGCGGCCGGCTCCTCGCCCTCGACCCGCTGCATCACTTCGCGGCCGCCGAGGCGTATCTGGCGGCACCCACCGCCACATCGGCGAGCGCCGTGACGAACGCCGCGCGGAGCGAGTACCCCGACCAGACGATCTTGGAGCTGGCCGTCGACCACGTTCGTCGAGGAGCGAGCGGGGACGCCAGTGCGTTATTGCGACTGGGGTCCCGTGCCACGGCCAACCCGCTGTTGGGTGCGTGGCTGGCGTGGCTCGACGACGATCCAACCGCGTTGGCGGCGGCAGACCCGTCCTTCGTCTTTCCCTTCCGGCGGGAGACCATCGACGTCCTCGAGTGGGCCGTGGAGCATGACAACCACTGGTCGTGGTCCTACCTGCTCGCCTTGAATCTGTGGGCCCGGGACCGCGCCGACGAAGCGGCCGCTCTCCTGGAGGGCATCGGCGACGCCGCCGATTTCGCCCCCCTGTACGTGAGCCGCGCCCACCTCCTCCAGCAGGTGCGCCGGCAGGATCCGGAGGCGGACCTGCGCCGCGCCGTCGAGCTCGCGAGGGGCGACCGGACGATACACATCCACCTGATCAGATACCTGCAGGATCGCGGGCGGTGGGAAGACGCGCTGCCCGCGTCGAGTGCAGGGCGGGCGCTCTTCCCGGGTGATTTCAATCTCGACCTCCTGCACGTGCGCTCCCTCAATCAGCTCGGCCGGCCGGGCGAATCCATCGCCATCCTGAACGCCACCCACGTGCTGCCGTCGGAGAACGCCCGGGAAAGTCACCTGCTGTACGAGCAGGCACACACACTCGCCGCCCTGGAAGCCATGTTCGACCTGAGCTACGAGGAAGGGCGAGATCATTTGCGCGCCGCCCTCGAGTGGCCCGAGCATTTGGGACAGGGCCGCCCGTACGACCCTGAGGAGCGTCTCGTGCAGTACCTCCTCGGTCACGCCGAGTGGCGGATTGGCGCGGAGGACCGCGCGCGCGCCGCGTTTCAGGCGGTGGTCGACGCCACGGGCCGGCCCGGCGCCAATGGGGGTCGTTTGGACCTTCTGGCGATTCCGTCGCTGGCCTCGCTGGGGCGGAGCGACGCCCTCGACACGATGTGGGAAGACGTAGGCACGGATGTCGGACGACTCGCGATGGAGATGATCCGTGCTGCGAAGGACGGCCGGGGCTTTGGCGAGATCACCGGGCGGTACCCCGATCTGTTCGACGATCTACTCGGTCGCATGCTCCGCCGAGCCCTGACGATAATCACCATGAACCAACGAAACATCGGGTCCTCGGAGGGCTAGGGCACGATTCGGCGCGGGTGTCTCCTGTTGACCGCTACTCCTGTTGGAACAACACCTCCCGGTTGGCCGCCTCCACCGCGAGGGCAAAGGCCAATCTCGCCGCCTGCAGCACCTTCTCGTAGTTGATCGTCTCGGGATCGTCCGACGCCTGGTGGTAGTCCGGCCCCATGAACCCCCGCGTGATGAGGATGGCCGGAACGTCCTTCTGCATGAACGCCATCTGATCGCTGCGTTGGACGTGGCTGTGCGGATCCTCGCCCTCGTTCAGCCTCCAATCCAGATTCGCCCCCACACTCTCGTTGACGCTCCGGATGAGTTGAAGCAGTTCAGGTCGTCGGTTCTCCGATCCCAGCGCGAGGAGCACCTCGGGAAACTCGGGCGAGTTCCGGCCCACCATGTCCAGGTTGATGTTGAGGACGATCTGCTCGATGGGTACCGGGGGGTTGTCGGCGAAGTAGCGAGCGCCGAGGAGCCCGTCCTCTTCGCTCGTGAGCAGGACGAAGACGATCGACCGCTTTCCAGGAACCATCCCCGCAGCCTCCGCCGCTTCGATGACCGCGGCCGACCCGCTGGCGTTGTCGTCGGCGCCGTTGAACACCTCGCCGCCCTGGATCCCGACGTGGTCCAGGTGGGCCGTGACCACGATGTACTCGTCCTTCAAGACCGGATCGGTTCCGGGAAGCACCCCGACCACGTTCGGTGAGGTGAACGAATCCACCAAGTCGTGCCGCAAGTCAATTGTGACGTGGACGCCCTCCAAGGGTCCCGGCGTGTACTTCCCGGATTCATCGGTCAAGTCGTAGCCCGCTCCGGCCAGCATGTCGGCCGCCACCTCAGGCTTGACCCCGATAAACCATGACGTTTGTGCTCCGTCACCCTGAGTCCCCGGTGAGACCGGCCGGACGCTGGGTTGCTGCGACGACGCAACGATGGGATCCCACATGGACATAAACTCTGCATCGGGTACCAGGATCAGAGTGGAGACCTGACGATCGATCGCCCGCATGGCCACCGCGTTGCCGCTCCGCAGAAGACTGCTGTAACGCTGATGCACCTCCTCCGGAAACACCGGTTTGCCATCCCGCATCGGCGCACCTGCGACGACGAGGGCGATCTTCCCGGCCACATCCACGCCCTCGTAGTCATTCCAGCCCAGCTCGGGCTCCTCGATCCCATAGCCCAAGAATACCGGCGTCCCTTCGATGGGATCGCCTGTCCCAGATGGGAAGACAGCCTGTGCGAAGAACTCCTCGCCAAAACGATATTTCCGCTCGGCACCGCCAATGGTCACACGCAAACCGCTCGCAGAGTTGACCGTTGTTTTCTCGAACCGGACCTGTTGGAAGTAACTCGGCCCACCGGCGGAGTCGGTGAACATCGGGACCAGACCCGCCGCGCGAAAGTGAACGGCGCCGTACTCCGCGGCGAGCATGTACCCCTTCTCGTGCGCGTCCCTTCCCTCCAGGAAGTCGGAGGCCAGGTAGTGAATGTGGTCCCTGAGCTCCGCCGCCGTGATACTCTGCAAGGCAGCAGAGCGTTCTTGCGCCCGAAGCGGGGATGTGGGAAGCAGCAGTGCGATGGCTGTGAGATGGAAGAGCCGTCGGCGGTAGGTCATTCTGTCAACCTCATCATTTTTGGTCAAAGGCCTACTGGGAGCCAGACGCTGTGGCGATCCTCACCGCCACTCGCTGGAGACGACGTTGGACATTCATCTTTAACGTGCTCCGAAGGTGAGCCCCGCCTTCTGCGCCAGAGCCTCGAGTCGCGGATGCGATCGCAGCTCGTCGAACAAGGGCCCGGCCATCGGGCTCACGACGCCAAACGCGCCGTCTTCGTAACCGCGCTCGAGAACATCCAGCGCGCGTTCGTATTGCCCCAGCAAGACATAGAATGGCGCAACACTGTACGGTGGCATCACGGTCTCCAGGTCCCAATCGGTCAGCGCCTGTGGCTCGCCCGTACTGGCGTAACGAGCGGCGAGGGTAGTCACCTCCTGCACGAGGCTTGAATCATTGCCGGTCACGGTTGCCCACCTGGACAGTACCGTACCGGCCTCGTCAAATAGGCCCTGGGACATGTAAGCCTGGGCCAAGACCAGAATCGTCGTCGAGAATTCCGGGAAGAGTTCGACCGTGCGCTCGTACTGCCGACGAGCTGCATCAGGCTCGCGCGCCAATGCGAGCACATATCCGACGTCCTGATTGATGATGGGTGAAAGCGGATCGAGCTCCAGCGATGTTCGCGCCTCGACCAGAGCTTCCCCGTGGCGGCCCAGCCGCGCGAGCAGGAGCCCGTACCAGTGGCGTGCGGTTGCATAGCCGGGGTTGAGCTCGACCGAACGCACAAACTCGCGTTCGGCCGCTTCCCATTCGAACTGCCACTCGTGGACGAGCCCGAGCGTGGCGTGCGGTTGACCCAGCGTTGGATCTAGTGCGAGCGCCGTCCGGGCCATCGAGTCGGCGAGTGCAAGCCCCTCGCGATTAGAGTACTCGGCCGAGAACCAGGGTCGCACCAGATACACATCGGCGAGCCCAGCGTAGGCAAGTGCGTACCCCGAATCCAACGAGATCGCGCGCTCAAAATGCTGGACGGCGACCTCGAAGGCCTCGATCGTTCGTTTCTCCCAAAAGAATATACCCAGGAGATATTCCTGGTACGCTTCCAGGTTGTCCGTCGGCTGGACCGACAGTTCGGCTTCTTGGGCTGGCGACAAGGCCACGTCCAGCGCTCGTGCCACCTGTTGGGCCACGTCTCCTCGGATCGTGAAGATGTGCTCGGCGGATAGCTCCCGGTCGTACTCGTTGGTCCAGAGTTGCTCGTTCGTCTCCGGGTCGATCAACGCAGCGGTAATCAACACACGGTTTCCTGCGCGACTGACGCTCCCGTCGACGACGTATTGCACGCCCAATTGGCCCGCCATCTCTTGATAACTCTGGTCGGCGGCCTTCGCCTGCCGCGCTGAGCCATGTGCAATTACCGCGAAGTCGCCAATCTTGGAGATCCGCGTATTGATGTCACGTGTGACACCCTCGCTGAAATACTCGTCGTCGGGGCCACTCAAGTTTTCGAACGGCAGCACGGCGATGCGGCTCCGAGCTTGGACGCTCTCAGCCGTGAACGTGGTGAACAACCACACGCCTGTCGCTGCCAGTATCGTGACGACGAGTGCAGTCCAAGCGACTCGTTTACCCCCGCGGGCAGGTATGGACACGGTTTCGACGACGCCCGTCGGTCCGGTCGACTCGCCCCTCGCCACGAGGCGGAGCTCCTGAACAATGTCTTCAGCCGACTGCCACCGGTCGTCCGCACTCTTCTCGAGACATTTCATCACCAACCGACCGAGTCCGTCAGGTAGTTCGACTCCATGCTCGGAGACCGGCGTCGGCGCCTCGATCACGTGGGCCGAGAGCACCTCTCGAGCGGTCCTTCCCGAGAACGGTGTGCGCCCGGTCAGCATCTCATAGGCCACGACTCCGAACGCGTAGAGGTCGGCCCGGTGATCGACATGTGGATCGGCGGCGGCCTGCTCCGGTGCCATGTAATCGGGCGTGCCTAGCACGACGCCAACCGTCGTGAGCTGGTGCTTGTCGGTCGTGTCACTCACCGCTTTGGAAATGCCGAGGTCCGCCAACAGCGCGTGGCGTCCCGAGAGGAGGACGTTGTCGGGTTTGATGTCGCGGTGCACAACGCCCCGCCCGTGGGCATATGCCAAGCCGTCGGCCAGCTCCCCCAGGATCTCGATAGCCTCGGGTACCGGCAGTGCACCCCCCCGATTCAACCTGTCGCGGAGTGACTCCCCTTCCACGAACGGCATGACATAGTAAAGGAAGGAATCCGCGTCACCGGAGTCGTGCAGCGGGAGGATGTGCGGATGTTGAAGCCCCGCGGTGACCCTTATCTCGTTGAGAAAGCGATCGGCTCCAAGCACGCTGGCCAACTCCGGCCGCAACACTTTGACGGCGACCTTCCGGTCGTGCTTGACGTCGTCCGCGAGGTACACGGTCGCCATGCCCCCCGCACCGATTTCCCGCTCGATGCGGTAGCGGTCGAGGAGTGCGGTCGTGAGGCGGGAGAGGTGCTCGGTCATGCTCGGTCAAGATATACTCGGTCCCAGTCACCCGCGAGGCAGAGCATCCGCATGAACACGTCATCGGTCACACCGACCGGCAGCGGAAGTGTCCGGATCGACCGTACCACCATCTAGGTTGTTGTCAACTATGCACTTACACTATTCGGGTGATCGCCTCCCCGGCGGAAACATCCGTCCGTGGCAACCGTGTTCTCCATCTTGGCCGGGCGCGAGCTTCAAGGGGTCGAAAATGGGGCGCCCCCCGACCCGCACTTTCTCCTTGGTCGGATGGGGGCTGCGCGAGCTTTGAAGGTCGGGGAACACTCCGTCCCGACCGTTGTACTTCCCCCAACCGCTTACTCCGGAAACGATGATGCCCCTACGCCCAATGACTCGTGCGTTGATCGCTGCCGTATTGCTTCTCACGCCCAACATGGCCCTCGCGCAACAAGGCGCCGCGGCCTGCATGGACGACGAGCGGTACCGCATCATGGACTTCTGGGTCGGCGACTGGGACGTGGTCATGGAGACCGGCCAAATGGCCGGTACCAACACCATCGAGACTGTTCTCGACGGGTGCGCCCTCATCGAGCACTGGACCGGCTCCACCGGCGGCGAGGGCAAGAGCTGGTTCTACTACAACAACCAGACCGACACGTGGAACCAGATCTGGATCACGGATGCTGCCACAAATTTCGGCGGCACCAAGGAGAAGCGTCTGATCGGCGTGTTTGCCAATGGAGGCACCCGCTTCCAGGGAGAGCTGCGCACGCCGAGCGGCGACATTGTGCTTGATCGCACTACATTGACTCCCCTCGCCGACGGTCGAGTCCGTCAGGTCATCGAGGTGTCCAGAGACGGTGGCACCACCTGGAGCACCACCTTCCACGCTTTCTACGTCAAGCGAGGCGGCTGATACAGGAGTTCAGCCCTCGCCCTCGTTGACGCGATGAGACGCGCCTACTCCGACGTCAACGGCGTACTCTCGTCCCCGGCGCCTCTATCCTCCCGCCTCCACCGGTGGCCACCGCGCCGAGCTCGCTCGACTGGTGTCCAAGTCAAATCGGTTACAGTCTGCTAATCGTAGACGGCGCCGAAGCGCTCCAACTGCCCCGCGCTGCCCAGGGCGACGAGCGTCGAGCCCTTAACCAGACGCTGGTCGGGCGGCAGATTCGTGACGGTCTTCCCGTCCTTCTGGACGCCGATCACGTTCAGGCCGGTGCGGGCCCCGATCCCGGCCTCGTCCAGCGTTTTGCCCGCGAGCGACGGAGGGAGCACCACGTAGAAGAAATCCACCCCCTCGCCCAGCACGACGAGCTCCCGTCCCTGCACGATCGAGTACACCGTCTGCACCCCTAAGGACGCGTAGCTCAAGACGAAGTCGGCGCCGGCGCGCTGGATGGCCTCGACGTTCCGCTCGTGCGTGACCCGGGTGAGGATACGAGCGTGGGGATTGAGCCGCCGGCAGTACACCGTGAGGTAGACGTTCATCGCATCATCGTGCGTCGTGAGCAGCACGCACGGTGTCTCGGCGATCCCCGCTTCGTCGAGTATGCGCCGGTCGGCGGCGTTGCCCAGAAACAGCCGGTTGGGAATGCTCGCGATTTGCGGCTCGAGTTCCGGGTTGCGTTCCACCATGTGCACGGGGATCTCCCGCCGCCTGAGGGCTGCAGCGGCAGCCCGCCCCACCTTACCGCCACCGACGACTAGCACCGGATTCGGATTGGCATCGTATATCACGAGCACTTCATCCAACGCCTCGATCTGCTCGGGCGTGCCGATCGCTACTGGCACGCTGAGGGGAGACAGTTCCAGATCCGGCCGCGAAGGCAGGAACCGCCCACGCTCCCACACTCCTACAATCGTGGCCCCGGTAAACTCGCGCAGCCGCGTTTCCCGGATGGTGCGGCCCTGGAACGGGGTGTCGTGCACCGGGAATTCGGCGAGCAGCAGGTCATGAAACTTGCCGATCACGTTGGCGTGCGTCGTGCCCGCGCTCACCCGGTTGGCGAGGTGCTCGCCGAGTTGGTGCATGAGGGGCAGCACGTGCGTCGCGCCGCTCAGCTCCAGCAGGTCGATCGAATCTTCCACTTCGGCCAGCGCGACGACCGGCACCGATTCGGACAGCTCGCGCACGGTGAGGACAATGTTGGAGTTGACCGTGTCCGATGCGTTGGCCAGCACCAGGCGAACCTGCGCCACTCGGGCGGCTCGGTAGGTCTCGACGGAGTCGATCTCGCCAGTGAAGACCGGCAAACCAACATCCTGCATCCGCATCGCGACGTCGGCGTCCGGCTCGATCACGTAGACCGGGACGTCCGCCAGTTGCAGGCGGCGGATGAGCCCGAGCGCAATTGGATCGTTGGCACAAATCAGCACGTGACCCTCGGTTCCTTCCGGCACCGACTGGAGCGCGCGGATGCGGCCGATGGTCCGCTGCTCGAGCCACGGGGCGTACACGACTCGGATGAAGAGGAACGGGAGGATGATGAGAAGCAGCATCATGCCGGAAAGCAGCACGAGGGTGCTGAACACGCGGCCCAGGTCGCTCTCGAAAGTGATATCACCGAAGCCGAGCGTGCTCATTACGGTGAGCGCCCAGTAGATTCCCGTGAACCACGAGTGATCCTGACCTTCCCACGCCATGATCACGTGGAACAGCCAGCCGTAAAGCAAAACGACGGCGACGACGATGACCACGTAACTCACGAACGGCGCAAGCTGCCGCCGCAGTTTGGTTTCGCTATTGAACAGCGTGGCCAGATGGGCGGCTACGGTTTTCATGCAGACATGTTAATACGTGTAGGAAGTGAGGAAGTAGCTCTCCAGTTTCACGACCTCCGACATGATCGGGCCTATTCGGAGGTCAATCGCGTGCGTTCGTCCCCAGGATCCAGTGCCTCCAAGCCAAGACGTTCTAACTCACGATTCACCTCCGCGAGATCCGTGGCCCAGACCTCCTCCAGGCGAGCGGTGTAGCGCGTCAGCTCGTCCACCATGATCTGGAAGACCTCTTCCATCCCGGTCCCGGGCCGGCCGTCACCCCGCTCCGACATGGAGAGGAGGTTGGCCAGGCGGTTGTTCACCTTGATGGGGAAGTTCAACGGATCTTGATTGCTCCGATTCCGGACCTGGTAAATATCGGCCTCGACTTCCGACGCGTTCGCAACCAGCCGCGCGGCCGCCTCCGCCAGGCGCGCGTCGTCGGACTGCTCCAACCGGTCTTCGAGTTGGGCTTTCACGCGGCGGATCGCGATGACCGCCCCGTTGGCCTCGTTCACCTTGTCCCGAATCCGTCGACCGAACGCATACTGTGCGTGGAGGTCGGCGTCGGTGACGTCGGTGATCCACGGGTTGCGCCGGACTTCCACCGCCGTCGTCTCCGACCGGCCATCGACGGTGAGGCGCACGGTGTAGCGGCCCGGCGGCACGACGGGCGCCATGGTCCGGACTCCCCAGAGAATCATCCCGGGGTAGGTCGCTGCCGGATCGGTGCGCAGATCCCACTGGATATAATTGAGACCCGCCTCGGCGGGCATGGCCGGGCCGCTCCACCGATCCCGCTCCTCCGCGGAGTCCGCCGGCGCGTAGGTCCGGAGGACCTCGCCACCGGCATCGAGGATCTCCAGCTTCGCCTCTGCAGGCGCCTCGGTTACCCACCACGACAGCGTCACACCATTGGCGGAGCGGTACGCCACCGCCGGATCGAAGAGGATGGCGTCCTCCGCCGTCGTGTTTTGCCTGGCCTGCCGGAGGGGCGCGACGTTGTCCAGCACCCAGAAACCGCGCCCGTGGGCCGTGATCACCAGCTCGTTCTCTTCCACGATGAGGTCGACGATCGGGAGATCCGGAAGGCTGGGGTTCAGCTCCTGCCAGACGGCACCGTCGTCGTAGGAGATGTAGACCCCGTGCTGGGTTGCGGCATACAACAACCCCTCCCGGTTCGGGTCCTCACGGACAGCATGGACGTACGCGTCCTCGCGGATGCCGCCCACGATCTTCGTCCACGTCTGGCCGTAGTCGTCAGTCCTCCAGATGTACGGCGCGAAGTCGTCCAGCAGCGGTCTGCGCACCGAGACATACGCCCGGCCGGCGTCGAACGCCGAGGCATCGATCAGGCTCACCCGCCCAAAGTCGGGCATGTCCGGCGGCGTGACGTTGGTCCACGTCGTGCCACCGTCGCGGGTCACGTGAACGAGGCCGTCGTCGGATCCCGTCCAGATGACGTCGATGTCCACCTTCCCCGGTCCCACCGAGAAGATGGTGGCGTACACCTCGGGACCGTTCATGTCTCCGGTGATGGGCCCGCCGGAATGTCCCAGGGTGCTGGGGTCGGCACGGGTGAGGTCGTCGCTCAGCCGATCCCAGGTCTTGCCGCCGTCCGTCGTCCGCCAGAGCCGGTTCGACGACGTGTAGAGCGTGTTGGGGTCGAGGGGCGAGAAGATGATGGGAAAGGTCCACTGCCACCGCTCCACCATCTCGCTGGCCGGTTCCCCCGAGTAGAACCAGGGGTACGGGTTCACCTCGCGGGAGGAACCCAGGCTCCGGTTGTACTTGTCGATATAGCGGCCGTTATTGGTCCCCGAATAGAAGACGTTGAGATCCTTGGGATCCGGAGCGATGTACCCCGGCTCACCTCCGCCCGCTCGATACGCCACATTCATCGACCCTTCCGTGACGCTCCGGGGGCGGCCCCCGCGGCCGCCGCCGCTGCCGAATCCGAAACGGCTGGCATTCCAGTTCGACGGGAGGCAGAGGGTGCTGTTGTCCTGCTGGGATCCGCACACGTGGAACGGGACGTGGGCCGTGGTCACGGCATGGTAGAACTGCGCCGTGGAGAATTCCTGGTCGGTCCAGGCCTCGCCCGTGTTGAAGCTCACCGCGCCACCGCCGTCGTTCCCCACGACGAGGTGGGTCGGGTCGTCCGGGTCGATCCAGAAGTCGTGGAAGTCGCCGTGGGTGCCGTTGTTGATGACTTCGGTGCTGTCGCCACCGTTGGTTGAGCGGAAGAGCGAAGTGTTCTGAATGTAGACGACGTCCTCGTCCTGATGGTCGGCGAAGATGTGGGTGTAATAGAACGCGCGCTGCCGGATGGCACGGTTGTCGTTGACCAGCTCCCACGTTGCGCCGGCGTCATCGCTGCGGAAGAGTCCCCCGTTGTCATTCTCGAACAGGGCATACACCCGGTTGGAGTTGGCGGTGGACACCGCCAGGCCGATACGCCCCACGACGCCTTCCGCCGGCATCCCCTCGTTCCGCGTGATCTCGGTCCACGTCTCGCCGCCGTCGGTGCTCTTGAACATGCCGCTCCCGGGACCGCCGGACGACATCGTGTACTCTTTGCGATAGGCCTCCCACAGCGACGCGTACATCACGTCGGGGTCGTTGCGGTCGATGGCGATGTCGATGGCCCCGGTCTCGTCGTTCCGGTAGAGGACCCGCTGCCACGTGTCGCCACCGTCGGTGCTCTTGAAAACCCCACGCTCCTCGCTGGCCGCGCCGTACTTCCCGAACGACGCCACGAAGATGATGTCGGGGTTGGTGGGGTGGATGCGGATCTTGGAGATGCCGTGGGATTGGTGGAAGCCAACGTGTTCCCACGTCTCGCCAGCGTCTCGGCTCCGGTACACGCCGTCGCCCGGCATGATGTTGCCCCGAATGCAGGTCTCCCCCATGCCGATGAAGACGAGGTCGGGGTTGGTCTCGCTCACGGCCACCGCCCCCACCGAGGCCGACGTGACCTGAAAGTCCGTGACCGGCACCCAGTCTTCCCCGCCATCGGTGGTCTTCCAAAGCCCTCCGCCCACCGCACCGAAGTACGCCTCGTTGGGCCGGCCCTTCACCCCGGACACCGCGATGGAACGGCCGCCCCGATCGGGACCGAGGTTGCGCCACCGGTATCCGGCCAGGAACGCCGAGTCGAGCACGACGGTCCGGGAGTCCCGCTGGGCCACGAGCGCGGCGGTGGGAGCAAGGAAGGTGCCGAGGAGGCTCAGCGGCACCGAGAGGGACAAGAAGCGCTTGAGGGTCATGATCAGTCTCGCGGTGAGGTGGAACAGACGGACGAGACAATGTACGGGGCGAGACACGCACCCGTTAGTTATTCGTTTCCGGTCCTCTGATTCCCCAATCCGCACAGCCACTCAGCCGAATCCCACGTGGCAGTACGGCGTAAGCCTCTGCTTGACAAATAGTTAGGGGTTGTCGAATCGCTGGCATGGCGTATGCGCACTTGAAACTGATGTCCCCTCCCAAACTTCAGTGACACGTGAAGGAGTGTTCAGACATGAAGAAGCTGTATCTCACGTTGGTGGCATCCGCAGTGGCGGCCAGTCCGGCCCTGGCCCAATCCGGCCACGACATGGAGACGGAGAAGGCAGGGGTCATAGCCGCAGCAATGGATTACATGGAGGGGGCCGTCACCGTCGACGCCGAGCGGGTCGGCCGCGGAATCCACGCCGAATTGAACAAAGTGGTGATCAACAGCCTGCCGAACGGCCGGCAGATCCTCGGCTACAACCGCTACACCACGCTGGTGGAAGTTGTGCGCGGGCTTGGCGACAGGATGGCCGACGTCGACAAGACGGTCGACGTGACGGTCTTTGACATCGGCAACGACATCGCGTCCGTTCGGGCGGTGGGCCAGTTGTGGTACGACCTACTGCAACTGGCAAAGCTCGACGGGGAGTGGAAACTCGTCAACGTGCTCTGGGCGTCCAATCAGACCGATGACGACCAGGGCGATCCTACGGGGACGCCGGCCGATAGGGCGGCAGTGGAGCAAGCCGCACTGGACTACGTGGAGGGCATGTTCTCGGGAGACGCCGAGCGCGTCACGCGGGCGCTACACCCCGAATTGAACAGTGTCCGACTGCGGCGGCACCGGCAGACGGACCGGTCGTTCATGAGCAAGACGGGCGTGGTGACACTGATCGAAGTGGCTGCCGGCGGCTTCAACAATGTGGAAGAGGGCCAGCGGAACATCGAGATCGATGTTCAGGACGTCTCCCACGGCATCGCGGCGGTGAAGGTCACGTCGTCGCGGTCTTCAGAATACCTCCAGATTGGGAAGGTCAACGGGGAGTGGAAGGTCATTAACATTCTCTATGTACCGAATGCCTGAGGGTACAGACTGTCCCATGGCGAAAGAGCGAGCCTGAGCTCGCTCTTTCCTTTTCGCGATGGCTAGAGCGCTTCAGTACCCACGCTGGAGATCCACCACGTTCAGCATCCTATCGCCCGCCACATACCGGCGGAGGTTCTCGCGATAGAGCAGAAACTGATTGTCGCGATAGCGGTTGGAGTAGTCCGAGACATGCGGCGTCATGATGACACGGGGCATGTCCCAGAGTTCGAAGTCACGCTGAGGCAGATCGTCCGCTCCGAATCCCGCGATGCTCCCCGACCTGAGCGCATCCTTCAAGTCGTCCCAGTTCACGACCGGAAGCCGTACGATGCTGACGAAATAGGCGCTCGGCTTCATCGCGTCGAAGAACCGCGCATCGAACATCTCCTGTGTCTCGGGTGTGTTCGGGACGGACGCGTACACCACATCGGCCTGCGCGGCGAGTTCGTACATCTCCTCAGAGAGGCCCACGTAGTCGACGAACGCCGGTCCGGTTCTACTGGTTCTCCGCGTCGCGATCACCCGAAAGCCCAGGGCGTGGGCGAGCCGGCCAACTTCCGTCCCGAGGCTCCCGAGCCCGAC
>JBDHHA010000124.1:0-17179 GCA_039589615.1 Gemmatimonadota bacterium | reverse complement strand
CGGCGCAAGAAGTCGACTACTCCCGTGCCGAGCGTTTTCTGACGTGGCACACCACCGGCCTGATCGCAGGAGACCAGGTCAACGCCAACTGGTTCGAGACCGGCGACCGGGATCGGTTCTGGTATCGCAACAAGACGGGTTCCGGGTACGAGTTCATGCTCGTGGTCCCGGCCGAGGGTGCCCGCCGGCCATTGTTCGATCACTACCGACTGGCGGCCGCCATGTCGCTGGCGAACGACACGAGCTACGTGGGGGAGAAGTTGCCGTTCGCGTCCTTTGAGTTCGTCGACGGCGAGTCCATGATCGAATTTCGTGTGGGCCGGAAACGATTCGAGTGCAGCATCGTCGGGTACTCGTGCACCGTGGGGGATACGACGGCGTCCACCGTGCCGTACGTGGAGTCTCCCGATGGCCGGTGGGAAGCGTTCGCGCACGAATACAATCTGTACGTGCGTCCCAAGGGCGGTGGCGATTCGACGCAACTCACCACGGACGGCGAGAAGTATTACGCGTACGGATACAACGAGCCGGGTGCCCAACAGCAGCGACAGGGCCCGCGGCCCAGGAGGCCGCAGGTGGTGTGGTCACCGGATTCGCGAAGCATGGCAGTGGGGCGTCGTGACGAGCGAGAGGTGGAGCACATGCACTACATCTCGTACACGCCACAGAGGCCCCGCCATTTTTCCCAGCCTTACGCGCTCCCAGGCGACTCGATTATTCCGTTACCCACCGTCCACATCCTGCGGTTGGATGAAGCCATGCTGGCCGAGGATGGCGCCAGTGACGGCGATGCGCCGGTGATCCGCGCCGCCGACAACTTCCAGGTCGAGGTCGAACCGCGGCCCCACCAACTGACGTTCACCGGTTCCGCTCCCGATTCCGCGTGGAGCGCGGACGGGTCGAAGCTGTACGCGACCTACTTCACCCGCGGCTCGCAGCGCGTGTTCCTCACGGAGATCGACGCGGCCACCGGTCAGGCCCGAATGATCCTCGGCGACTCGACCCAGACGTTCGTCTCTCTGGGGCATCGCGGCGGTGGATCGAGCGGCGGGACCCCGGCGTGGCACGTCACCGAGGACGGCAACGACGTGATTTGGTGGTCGGAGCGGAACGGATGGGGACACCTCTACCGGTTCGACGGCGACGGTAATCTCAAGAACCAGATCACGTCGGGGGCGTGGATGGTGGATCAGGCCGTGTTCGTCGACGAAGCCGCCGAGCAAGTGTACTTCATCGGCCGGGGACGGGAGTCCGGACACCATATCTATTACGGACATCTATACCGTGTGAACTTCGACGGCTCCGGCCTGCAATTGCTGACACCGGAGGACGCCGAGCACGCAATTCAGTTTTCACCGAGCGGCGACTACTTCGTCGATTCCTACTCGCGCATCGAAACCGCCCCGGTCACCGTGCTTCGGTCCGCGCGGGATGGTCGGGTCGTTCGGGACATCGAGACCGCCGATATTTCACGGCTCGAGGAGGTGGGGTTCCAGCCGGCCGAGGTCTTCACCGCCAAGGCGCGGGACGGCGTCACGGATCTGTACGGCGTGATCTATTTCCCACCCAACCTCGATGAAGATGTCAAATATCCGATCATCAGCCACATCTATCCGGGACCCCAGGTGGGGAGTGTCGGCGCATGGCGCTTCAAGGGGGGTGGCGAAGATTTTGCGTTGGCGCAATTGGGCTTCATCGTGATCCAACTCGATCATCTCGGCACGCCGCTCCGCTCCAAGGCGTTTCACGACAACTACTACGGCAACTTCACCGACAACGGGCTTCCTGATCACATCACCGTCATCAAGCAGCTTGGTGCCCGCTATCCGTTCATCGACCTGGACCGGGTGGGCATCTACGGGCATTCGGGTGGCGGGTTCGCATCCACCGATGCTATGCTGCGTTTCCCTGATTTCTTCAAGGTCGCGGTGTCGGGCGCGGGCAATCACGACAACCGGACCTACAACATCAACTGGGCGGAAAAGTACCAGGGCGTCTTGACGCGGGACTCGGTGACCGGGGAGGACAATTTCGAGGATTCGGCGAATAAGACGTACGCGGCGAATCTCAAGGGGCACTTGTTACTCATGCACGGTGACATGGACGACAATGTGCATCCGGCGATGACGATTCAGGTGGTCGACGAGCTGATCAAGGCAAACAAGGACTTCGACCTCATCATTGCGCCCAATCGGGCGCACGGCCTGAATGAGCCCTACTTCATTCGTCGTCGTTGGGATTACTTCGTGCGGCACCTGTTGGGGGCGGAGCCGCCGCGAGAGTACGAGATCACGCGGCCCCAGAACTGATACGGTAGTGGTACGGCAGGCGATCGCCGTCCAATGGAAGGAGCCCCGAGCGTCCTGGCGACGTTCGGGGCTCGCTGCGCCTCAATGCGATCCGTGGCGGACCACTCCCCCTTCACCCACGGCGTAGAGGCCACCCGAGTTTCCCCACAGTCCGTAGAACGACGGTCCGGCGTCACTCGTGAGAACGCTCCACGTCGTCCCATCGTAGTGGAGTATCGTGGTGATCGATCCCGCTGACTCTACACCGGCGACGTAGACGTCGCTTGGGGAGGATCCCCACACGGCCCACAGGTCCTCGGCAGAGCTGTTTGCTTCTGTACTCCAGGCCGTTCCGTCATAGCGCAGAATGGTGCCGCTGTTGCCAACGGCGTAGACGTTGGTGGACGATGTGCCCCACACGCTGCGTAACTCGTCTGTCGTCCCGCTCGTCATTTCGGTCCACACAATGCCGTCGTAATGCACTATCAAGCCTTCGTCCCCCACGGCAAAGACATCCCTGGGTGAGGTGCCCCAGACGTGGTGGAAGAAGGGACCGGTGCCGTATATTCTGACCCTCCACCCTGTCGCATCGTAGTGCACGATCGTACCGCGAGCGCCGACGGCATAGATTTCATGCGGAGATGCGCCCCACACACCCTCGAGGGGTGCGGTCGTTACCTCGGCGATCGTGCTCCATGCGGCTCCGTCGTACTGCAGAATCTTTCCCGATTGTCCCACGGCGAACACGTTCTCCCCCGAGCTGCCCCACACGTCCCGGAGGTCGTCATCGATCCCGCTGGCCATCGCGGTCCAGGTTGTGCCGTCGAAGTGTTGAATCGTGCCGGCCCGGCCCACCGCAAAGACGTCGTTCGACGCCATGCCCCACACTCCGTAAAGCGCCTCTGCCGGATCGATCACGGTGGAGGTCCAGGCGGAAACCGCTGCTGCCCCGGGTACGGATACGGTGACCAGCGCGTACCCCGTTGGCCCGTCCGGCACGGTAGCTGCGATGGTCACCTGGCCGGTAGCGACCGTGGTGGCCACGCCCGAGGCGTCAATGGTCGCGATGCGGGGATTGAGGCTCGACCACGTCATCGGCAGTGACAACATGGTGTGGAATTGCGCGTCTTGCACCTCGGCCGCGAACCCCTGCGTGGCACCGACACCGGTGAGCGAGACACCGGCAGGTCTGACGGTCACGTGCGCCGGCATCTGATCCACCGTGATCGACGCCGAGCCGGAGACACCGTCCACGGTGGCCATGATGGTAGCTGTTCCGTTCGCAACAGCGGTCGCCATTCCAAGGGGGCTCACCGTGGCGATACCCTCGTCGGACGATTCCCACGTAAAGGTCTTGCCGGAAATGCGTTCCCCGGCGGCGTCGTAGGCGGTGGCCTCGAGCAACGCCACGCCCCCGAAGCTGACGAGGGTTGCGGAGGTGGGGGTGACGACAACGGAGGCGACTGGCGTGGTGACCGGGCCGTTGATCTCCCTGGACCCACTGCACCCGAAGAGTATTACGCCCCCGAGGAGCAGTGCGGCGTACCGTCGTAGAGCCTTGTCCATGGAGCACCCTCGGCACACGGAGCAAACTGCAAGAATGCCTACGTGTAGGCGTCGATCATGCCCCCAGATACACGGGTCTGCAAGGGTGAGCCCTCCGCGCCTCTTGACGCTGGTAGTCTGGGAGGGAGATTCAGGCGACGGTCGCTGACCGACTGGTCTTTGTGCCTGGGAGGGTCATAGCCATGAAGCGTTTGGGACTTGCAGTATTCTCTGTGATCGTTGCGTGCGGGCCTCCGCCCCGGCCCATCGATGTCGTGGAAACGACCATCGCCGACATTCAGGAGGCGATTACCTCCGGGCGGACGACGTGTCGCATGGTCGTGCAGGCATATCTCGATCGCATCGAAGCTTACGATCGGTCCAAGAATCTCAACGCCATAACGGTCATCAATCCCAACGCCCTCGCGCTCGCCGACGCGATCGACGCCGCCGTGGACCGTGGGGACGATGTCGGGCCGCTGTTCTGCGCCCCAATGCTCATCAAGGACAACTTCGACACCCACGATCTCCCGACCACCGGAGGCTCCATTGCGTTGAAGGACCACTTGCCGCCGGACGACGCGTTCATGGTGCGGAAGCTCCGGGAGGCCGACGCCATCGTGGTGGCCAAGACCAACATGGCGGAGTGGGCGTTCAGCCCGCGGCAGACGGTGAGCTCATCCTATGACACCACCGCCAACGCCTATGCGTTGGACCGGGTCCCGGCGGGGTCCAGCGGCGGCACGGCCTCGGGCGTGGCGGCGAGCTTTGCGGTGGCGGGAATGGGCACCGACACCGGCAACTCCATTCGCGGGCCGTCTTCCCACCTGGCCCTCTTCGGCATCCGGTCCACGATTGGGTTGACGAGCCGGGACGGGGTCATCCCCCTGGCGTTCGACCGCGACATCGCCGGCCCGATGACCCGCACGGTGGAGGACGGGGCGCGCATCTTCAACGTGGTGGCCGGGTACGACCCGGCGGATCCCTACACAGAGGCCGGCCGCGGAAGGAAGGCGGACGACTACACCGCGTTCCTCGACTCCGCCGGCCTCCAGGGCGCCAGGATCGGTGTGCTCCGCGCTCTGGTCGATACCGAGGACGCCGACACGGCGGTGACTGCGGTGTTCGAGAATGCCATCCTGGACCTGCGGCGTCTCGGTGCGGAGATCGTGGATCCCTTCGTGGTAGAGACATTCCGGGAGCATCTGCGCGCGCGAAACGGCTGTACCCGATTCCGCTTTGATATGGCTGAGTATCTGAAGACCCGCGGTGACGACGTGCCCATCACAGACGTGATGCAAGTCCTCGAGACGGGGCAGTTCTCCCCGTACATCGAGCGCCGGCTCCACAGCTTCGGCGGCGGGCCGGCGGACGTGGCGCCGGAAGACCGGGATCCCCCGTGCCCCCCTTATAAGGATCACCCGGGGCGACAGGCCTTTATGCGGGACGTGGTGGCGGCCATGGACGCGGCCAACGTGGAGGCAATCATCTATCCCACGTGGACCAATCCGCCCGCGCACCTCGACAACGCCATCGAGGAGTACAAGGGCGACAACAGCCAGCGCGTCGCTCCTGCGACGGGATTGCCGGCGGCGACGGTGCCCATGGGGTTTACCTACGGCAATCTGCCGGCGGGCTTGCAGATCCTGGCGCGACCCTACGATGAAGGCGTGATCTTCAAGCTGGCCTACGCGTACGAGCAGGGCACGCGTCATCGCCGGCCGCCGGAGGGCTACCCGTCGCTTCTCGAGACAACGGACCAGCAGTAAGCGAAAGCAGGCATCGACATGACCAGAGTCAGACAAACTATCGTGGCGGCGGCCCTCGTCGCCGTGTGGGCGGCACCGCTCAGTGCCCAAATGGTGATTCCCGCCGCGCGCATCGATAGTGTGTTCATCGATCTCAATCGGAGCGACCGTCCCGGCTGTAGCCTCGCGATCTTCCAGAACGGAGAGACGGCCTACGCACGGGGCTACGGCATGGCCAACCTGGAGTACGGGATCGCCCTGTCGCCGCGGTCGGTGTTCCACATTGCCTCCATCTCCAAACAGTTCACGGCCTTTGCCGTGGAGTTGCTCGTGTCGGAGGGCAAGGTGTCGTGGGACGACGACATCAGAGCGTACGTGCCGGAGATTCCGGACTACGGCCCTACCATCACCCTGCGGCACCTGGCGCATCACACCAGCGGGATCCGGGATCAGTGGAATCTGTTGTCGATGGCGGGATGGCGCTGGGAAGCCGACCTGGTGACGCAGCGGGACGCCATCGACGTCATGTCCCGGCAGCAGGCGCTCAACTTCGATCCGGGCGATGAGTACCTCTACAGTAACAGTGGCTTTACCCTGTTGGCCGCCGTGGTGGAGCGGGTGAGCGGCCAGACCATGCGCCAATTCGCGGAAGAGCGGATCTTCGCGCCTCTGGGAATGGCCAGCACCCATTTCCACGACGATCACCAGACCGTGGTGCCGGATCGAGCGTACGGGTACCAGCGCGACGAGGCGGAAGGATGGAAGATCTCCATTCCCGACTTCGCCATCGTGGGAGCCAGCAGCCTGTTCACAACCGTGGAAGACATGGCCAGGTGGGACCGCAACTTTCGCGACCACACATTGGGGGATGACGCCCTGTTCGACCGCTTGCTCTCCAAGGGCGTGCTCAATTCAGGGGAAGAACTGACCTATGCCCACGGCATCATCGTCTCCGAGTATCGCGGCGCCACGGCCGTGGGACACGGCGGCGCCGACGCGGGATACCGGAGCAACTACCTCCGATTTCCCGAACAGGACATGGGGATCGTGAGTTTCTGCAACTTCGCAGGCGCGAATCCCGGACTCTTTGTCCGCCAAGTGGCGGACATCGTGCTGGAGGCTGTGCTGGAACCGGTGGCCGATGCTGCCGAGGCCCCCGATGTGGACCTCGACCGCTGGGCATCGACCTTCGAGGCGCTGGCCGGCTTCTATCGAGACCCCCGAACGGATGTCCCGGTACACGTCTTCATCTCTGAGGGACAGGCGCGCATCACAAGCGGTTTGGGGCGGGGCAGGGCTGGAGCGCCACTCATTCCCCTCGGCGGAGACCGCTTTCAAGTAGGCACCAGCGATGACGTCCTCACGGTGAGGATGGAGGACGGCCGACCCGTCGCGCTCGTGGCCGAAGAACGCCGATATCCGTTCGTGGGTCGGTCCCCCGGGCGTGTGGACGGCGACGCGTACGTCGGAACGTATGGCAGCGACGAACTCGGCACCGAGTACGGTGTGGCGGTGGACACCAGCAACGCGACCAACCTGTTCTTGGTGCATCGGAAACTCCGGCGACAGCGGCTGCGACCGTGGGGACCGGATGGGTTCTCCACGGGACGGGGATGGATCACGTTCATCCGGGGTGCGGATGGTGGCGTCACCGGGTTCACGTACAGTAGCGGACGGGTGCGCAAGGTGCGGTTCCTCAAGCGGTAGGGTGGAAGCCCGGGCCGGGACCTAGCCGGGCGTCGCAACGGCCGGTACTCCAAGCGACTATTGAGGAAATGATCTTCCTGCGGTGAGCGAACGATGGCGAGGGGCCCGCCGATGCGGGCCCCTCTCTTCTCGTGCCCCCGTCGTCGCAAGGGCAAGCGGGAATGGGTCGTTAGTTGGGCTGGTACGACAGATCCGGCCGATGGGCCCAGATCCGCGACGCCCCCGGCGTCATCACGCTCTCGAACATCTCCATGAGCTGCCTGGCTTCGGCGGCGCCGTAGGCTTCGGTTAACACTTCCAGCGGTTCGGAGCCCTGGGGGTTGAACGCTGCGAAGTTCGCCGCGGGAATCACGACGAAATGCGTTGTTCCCCCGGGACCGCTCAAGTTTTGGGACCAGGTGTACTGCCCCGGCCACGCGGTTGACTCGGCTGCTTCGGTGAATTTGCGAACGACGTGATTGAATGCTTCCTGGCCGCCCGGATTCATGACGAACTCGAAGACCTGAACCAAGGCCGGCGTGTCCGTGGGTGGCCGGCTTCCCCAGGCGAGGTCCTGCCACATCACGGTGTTTACCACGTCGGAGTGCTGTGCGCCGGTTCTGGCCCAGTTGTTGTGGTCCTCCCCAGCGTCCACGTCCATGGCGTCGAAGTCCGCCCAGTTGTGGCCGCTGGATATGTACGCGTACTCCGGGGCGCCGGTCACGGATTGCCACACGTCCCACGTCCAAGTGTCCCCCTGCTGCCGATGCCAGTCGTTGTGGCGGCGGATCCCTTCCTCGAGGTCGCCGGCGTTGGCGTCATCCACGGTCATGAAGAAGGCCATGGAGATATTACCGTCCTGAGCGGTGGCAGGGGGAGCATACCCCCATGCGAGAATGCCCAGGAGGGCGGGTATGGTACGCTGCATACCATGCTCCTTGTGTTGGTTGATGGGATTGTAGGACCACTACGTTATGCACTCGGGTACCGGATCGTGCAAGTCCGTCCCAGGCCGGATGAGTTCTCCACGTAGCCCAGCGCCCCCGCCGTCGACGCCGTCTAATTCCGGCGTCTCTCGTACCTGGCCTTGAAGTCGGTTGTCACGGTTCGCACCAAAGCCCGCACGAGTTCCCCGTACGCCTCCTCGGGATCCTCGGCGTCGAAATCAAAGTTGCCTCCCAAGACGTTGACATGGCCCACGCGGTGCGTGGCGTCCGCTGAGCGACTCCAGATCGAGGCGCCGGACGCGGCTTCGATCATCCGGACGCCAAGGTCGGCGTCGACATCGGCAGCCGCTGAGATCCCGGAGAGGTTGGGCCGAATGCTGATGGCGGGTCGTACGCCCGAGACCTCCAGCTCGCCCGTCACGATGGTGGTGAGTCCGTGCTCCTCAGCGATAGCGAGGAACGCCGCGCGATCCAGTCGTGTCAATCCCAGGGATTCCAGTAGCGCCTCCTGGGGGCCCAGCTCCACAACCCGGATCATCCCCTGGTCGGCCCGCATCTCCTCGATGAAGGTTCGCGTGGTGTAGGGGGCCAGGCTTCCCTTTGCGCTCGACGTGAACTCGACGACTCCCAAGATCTCATGCTGGGTCAAGTCGATCCTCGGCGGAAGCTGCACCAGGGTGCTGCTCCCGCAGCCTTGGGACGCAAGGACGATTCCCGCAAGGACGGCGATTCCAGATATGCTCTTCATGGCCGCGGTTGACCTTTCTGTACACGAGGAACGGAACGCCTTCAATTACTAATGAACATCGGTGTATGGTCCAAGCGGTGCGGTGCCGTCCATCACGAAAAAAGGCTGAGAGCCTAGCGGCCCCCAGCCTTTCTCCTTTTAGGCGTCGCCGCTGTACTCAGCGCCCGCTGGCCCCTCCGTCCGTCACGGCTCGCGCCTTCTCATCTTCCCCCTCGAGGGTCTTCAGCACGTCACGCCAGGCAAACTTCTCACCCATCCCGCGCACGTAGTAGTCCATCCACGCCATTTCGCTCACCGACTTCACCAGACGGTTCCGCACGCCGGGGATGCCGTGGCTCCGCCCGGGGTACATGAACAACTCCGTGTCCACCCCGAGCTTCTTGAGGGCCATGTGCAGTTCCACCGATTGGGGGCTGGGCACCCGGGGGTCGCCCTCGACCACGTGGATCATCGTCGGCGTCGTGGCGTTTCGCATGTACTTGATGGGGGACTGCTCCCAGTATGCCTCGAAGTTGTCGTACAGGAAGTCGTCACCGAGGTAGTACCGCCGGTTCCGCTGCACGTCGCTCTGGGCGTACATGGAGATCCAGTTGGAGGTCCCGGCGCCGGAGCTGATCGCCTTGAAGCGGTCGGTGTGAGTGAGGATCCAGTTGGACCAGTGGCCGCCCGCGCTCCAGCCCATTGCGCCCATGCGGTCTCCATCCACGATCCCCTCCGCGATGAGGTAGTCCACTCCGGCCATGATGTCCTCGAAGCCCTGCGGGAAGTAGTTCCCCACGATGGCCGTCCGGAATGCTTCCCCGTAGTTGGAGGAACCCCGGTAGTTGGGCTGTAGAACCGCGTAGCCGGCACCGGCATAGACTTGCGAGGCGGACCCGTTGAAGCCGAGGACGGAGGCGGACGCCGGTCCGCCGTGGATAGCCACGATCAGCGGGTACCGCTGCCCCGGCTGGTAGTCCACCGGCTTGACCAAAACCCCACCCACGTCGTGGCCGTCGGTCGACCGCCACGTAATTTCCTCCTGTTCGCCGAGGGCGAAGCCGCTGACGTGAGGATTCACATCGGTGAGCTGGCGCCACGCCTGCCGGTTGTCGACCTGGTCGAGGCTCGCCACGGTGTACGTGGTGGAAGGCGTCGTTGGATCCGAGAAATTGATCAACAACACACCGGAATCTTCGTCACGGCCGACGCGAACCGACGCCTGCTGGTTCGTCATGGGACGCACTTCGTCCCGCCGAATGTCGAGAGCCAACAACTGTCTTGTGGCTCGCACCCCCGAATTGAAGTAGATGGTGTTGCCGTCCTCCGACCAGAAGCCCAGGGAGACGTGGTCGGGGTGCGACCCGCCGAGCTTGCGGAAGGAGCCGCCCCGGTCGGTGACCTCCCGGATGTAGACCCGCCGGCTCTTCATCGTGTACCGGGTCATGTCGTCTGCCGCCCCGAAGGCGATCCAGCGCCCGTCGGGCGAGAAGCTGGGGCCCTGCTCGGCGACCTCGTCGTTGTCGGTCAACCGTTCGATGTGACCGCTGGCAACTTCGAGCAGATAGAGATCGGCATATATCCGTGCCTGGGTGATGTTTCGCTCGTAGCGCTCGGCGGAGTTCCCGGTGAAACCCACCCACCGGCTGTCGTCCGAAATCGTGAACCCGGATACCGAGATGGTGGGGTCGTTGGTGAGTCGTGTGGCCTCTTCGGATTCAGGATCCACGGCCCACAGGCTGGCCAACGGCGTCTCCATGTTCTTGATGTCCACCGTGAAGCCTTTGTCCCGACGAGCCTCGGCGTCTGCATCCACCGTGTCGGGCGTGATGAAGTAGATGCGACGGCTGTCCGGGGCCCAACGCCACTGCTGGATCCCCGCGGGCTGCTCGGTGATCTGCTCGGCCTCCGCCTCGCTGATCCCCTCCACCGGGAGCCGGTAGAGCTGCGCGTCGCTGTCCTGACCGCTCCGGTACACGAGCCAGCGGCCGTCCTTGCTGAACGCGTAGTTGGTCACGCCGTCCCCGGTATCCGTCAGCTGGCGCGCCTCGCCGCCGTCGGGACGCATCAGGTAGAGCTGGTTCCGGTTGCCGTTGCCCGTGGCGTCCCGGTTCGAGAGGAAGAGGAAGAAGCTACCGTCCCGGGACCACTGGGGTGACGTCTCGTTCTTTTCCTCGGAGAACGTCATCTGCCGGGTGGAGGGCAGACCCTCCACCAGCGAGACGAGGAAGATGTCGGACTGCTGGTCTGCCTCTTCCCAATCGGGCGTCGTGACGGTGTAGAGCATCCACCGGCCATCGACGGAGATTGCCGTGCCGCCGGCCCGACGCATCTGCAAGCCGTCGAGGAAGGTCATGGGACGTTGTTGGTCCTGCGCGCTCGTGGGAAGCGCCGCGCCGAGGAGGAAGACGGGGGCGAGAGCCGCGAGAATCGCGCGCGAAAATGACAGGTTTCTTAACATGGTATCCTCGGGGGATGACTGAATGATCCTCATACTAAGCGATGGTGCACGTCGCCGCGACATGCCTACAGCGCGTTGCCGCAGTACCTGCAAAACACTGCGTCTTCTTCGTGGCCGGCGCGAGAGCAGTGCGGGCACCGGGCGGTGGAGTGCACCGGGGCCCCCGGGCGGCCAAGCCTTGTGATTTCCGACGTGACGATGCCGGTGGGCACCGCGATGATGGCATACCCGGTGATCATCACCACGGCGGCCAGCGCCTGGCCCAGACTGGTCTGCGGTGAAATGTCTCCGTAGCCCACAGTCGTTAACGTCACAATCGCCCAGTACACGCTTCGTGGAATGCTGCTAAACCCGTTGGCGTTCCCCTCGACCAGGTACATGAGCGACCCCAAGATGACGACCAGGGTCAGCACGGCGAAGACGAAGATCGTGATCTTCCGGCGGCTGGCCCGGAGGGCGGTCATGAGGACGTCGGCTTCCGAGACATAGTGCACCAGCTTGAGCACCCGGAACACTCGAAGGATCCGGAGCAGCCGAATCACGAGGAGGAACTGGGCGCCGGGAACCAGCACGCTGATGTAGGTGGGAAGGACCGCCAGGAGATCGACGACGCCGAAGAAGCTTCTCGCGTAACGGCCGGGCCGCCCCACACAACTCAGACGGAGCACGTACTCGATGGTGAAGAGCACGGTGAACACCCACTCCGCCGTGGCCAGTATGGTGCCGTAGTCCGCGCGGATCGCCTGGACGCTCTCGAGCATGACCACCGCCACACTGGTCAGGATGACGCCGATGAGCCCCACGTCGAACGCCTTGCCGGCAGGCGTCTCGGCCTCGAAGATTATGATGTAGAGCTTGAGTCTCCATCCGGTGAGTTCGTTCGCTCCCAGATAGCGACGCTCGAGGGGATTGGGCATAGGGTGGTCCTCTTTTTTGGCGGGTCCGACGAGTATGTCGGCCACGATCCGCTCATCGCGACTAACGCCTCACAAGATACACAAAGGTTCTCGATGACTGAAACGACAGGACTCGGACGAGCGCTGCTGCGCTCGAAGCCGGCGCAGCTAGGCGAAATCGTGGTGCTGTTCGGCGTGGCCCTGGCCGTGATCGCGTTCGTCGGACCGCTGGCCGGAGACAACCCGATCGCAGGTCAGGGCGTGGTGTGGGTGGCCAACGTTCTGATGCTCGCCACGGTGTGGTTGGGACTGCGCCTCCGCGGGCAGGGATGGGACCACTTTGGCTTGCGCTTTCGTGGAGCGAGCCGGCGCATCGCCGGTCGGGCGGTTTTGATCTCCCTCGTCGTTTTCGTTGCGGCGATAGCGGCGTTCTTGGTGGGCACAATCGTCATGGCGAATATCGTCGGCATCCCCGAGGGTGCCGACATGAGTGGCTACAACTACCTCAGCGGCAACCTCCCGATGCTCATTCTCGCGCTGGTGGGGGTCTACATCGTCTCGTCATTCGGGGAAGAGGTCGTCTACCGCGCCTTTCTGATCAATCGCATCGCGGAGTTGGGTGGAGGTGGAAAGGCCGCGTGGCGGGTGGCTGTCCTGATCAGTTCGGTCGTGTTCGGCCTCGCACACTATGCTTGGGGGGTCACCGGAATCGTGCAGACCGCGTTCATGGGATTGGCCCTTGGCGTCGCGTATCTCGTGGTGGGGCGGAATCTATGGGTGATGATTCTCGCGCATGCCTACATGGATACGATTCTGATGGTGCAGATGTATTTCGCGGGGGGGTGAGAGCGTTTTCGCAACCGCGGGCTAATTCTCCCACCATCCGATTTGGTTCTTGTGGTGGCATTCGGGGCATTCGAGCGTGTCGGGTGCACCGAGGATGGCAAAGCGGTGGGCGCAGACCGGGCAGACCGCGTAGTGCTTGCCCAGGTTGTACTCCGATTTCCGCTTCGGGTCCGGGTCGTATGCCACGCGGGTGACCACCGAGAAGTGTTTCGGTCGGTCCCGCCGGACCTCGACGAGCCGCCGCGGCACGTCGAGCGCCCACGGTCCCAGCCTGATGGAGACCCGGTCGGACAGGGAGTTTTGCACGACCGGGTACCACGCACCCCGTCGCAGGTTCTTGGAATGCTGGGGTTGTGTGGCGTTGTAGACGCGAGCCCACCCCACAACGTCGACCGTATTCTTCTTCTTCTCTGACATGGCCGTGGCTCGGAATCCTCCGGGATACCAACATTAAGTGTGTGGCCCGGGAACCGAGATGTGAAGGGGTCTGTTGCCATCTCGCGGTCGCCGCTGCATACTCGCCACCTCGATCCTCCAAGGAGCGTGCGCATGCCGACTCCTGTCGTGCGCTGGGGCATCCTCAGTACCGCCAACATCGGCCGGGGCGCCGTCATTCCGGCCATCCACCACTCGGCCGGCGGCGAGGTGGTCGCCGTGGCGAGTCGGGACGCCGGCCGGGCGCGGGAGTTCGCCGCCGCCAACGGCATCCCCCGAGCGCACGGCGCCTACGAGGCCCTTCTGGAGGACGACGGCGTCGATGCGGTCTACATACCGCTCCACCGCCGCCGAGTGTGACGCCATGGCCGCCGCCGCCGGGCACGCGGGTGTCGTTTGCATGGAAGTAGTCATTTACCGCTTCCACCCGCGCATCGATCGGGTGTTGGAACTCATCGCAAAGGGTGCCATCGGCGAGATGCGCTCCATCTACTCGGCGTTCACCTTCAAGCTCACCAAGCCGGACAATATCCGTTGGATGCCGGAGTTGGGCGGCGGGTCGTTGATGGACGTGGGATGCTACTGCGTGAACGTGAGCCGCACGATGGTGCGGGCCGAGCCGGTGGAGGTGCAGGCGGTCGCCACGTGGACCGATCGGGACGTCGACGCGCAGTTGGCGGGGCTCCTTCGGTTCGAGCACGGTGTCACCGCGCAGTTCGACTGCGCCCTCACCATGGAGCGGCGGGAGGTGTTCCACGTGGCGGGGACCGATGGGCACCTGGAGATCGCGGGGGCCTTTCTCCCGGGGACGGGAGACGTGACCATCGAGGAGTATCACGGGCGCGGCGAGTCTGTTTCCCATCCGGTGGCGGGCGCCGACGAGTACCAACTCATGGTCGAGCACTTCGCGGCGTGCGTCGCGTCGGGGATTCCGGTGCGCTACCCGCTGGCGGAGGCCGCCGCCAACATGCGGGTGATCGAAGCGCTGTATCGCTCGGCTCGCGCCGGTGGCGAGCCTCACCCCATCACGCCCGCCGCCGTTGCCTCGTAAGCCGCTTCCACCGTACAGCAACCTTCTCGCGCTCTCGGGAATCTAATCTCGCGATGGCTTGATTCCGTACAAGAGCAGGAAGGTTCCATGATGAAATCAGGCGGCCGTTGCGTTGCGTGGTCGACACTCGTGTGGCTCCTCACGGCGTGTACCGGTGCAGAGGGGGGAAGCGGTGGCGCTGGAGGCTGGCAGGCCACGGTGGATACGGTGGGAGACACCATCACCGTCCGCACGGTGGCCGGAAGCGTGTGGGGAGGTACGGCGCATCTGGAAGAAGAGATGCGCATCGGCGTGTTCGAGGGCCCCGACGAGTACATGCTGGGCAGGGTGCGGTCCATGGCCGTCACCGACGCAGGGGAGATCTACCTGTTCGACTCCCAGGTCCCGGCGCTGCGAAAATACGGATCCGACGGCACCCACCTCGCCACGTTCGGGCGCGAGGGGGGTGGGCCCGGCGAGTACGAGAATCCCGACGGTGGCTTGGGCGTCCTGCCCGACGGACGCGTCGTGCTGCGGGATCCGGGGAATACGCGCTTCAGCGTCTATGCCCCCACCGGGGAATATCTCACCAACTGGCGCTTGCCCGGCGGCTTCAATTCCAGCAATCCGCTCCACGTCGATACGGCAGGAACCAGCTACACCCTCGTCCTCCTCGAGCGCGGCTTGGCTCCCTGGGACTGGACCTTCGGCCTCGCCACCTACGCCCCGGACGGCACGCCGGGCGACACGGTGTTGGCCCCCACCTGGGACTACGAGCGCCCCACGGTACGGGGACAGAGCGAAAACAGTAGCAGTCAGACCGGTGTGCCGTTCACGGCGGATGACGCGTGGACGTTCAGTCCCCTGGGATACATGGTGGGCGGCGTGGCCACCGACTATCGCGTGGATCTCTACCGAATGGACGAGCCGGTGCTGCGGATCGAGCGCGATTGGACGCCGGTGCCCGTCAACCCGGAGGAGGGGGAGGAGCAGGAGCGCCGGATTCGAGAGAACTTCAGCCGGCGGTTTCCCGGGTGGCGCTGGAACGGCCCGCCGATCCCGGAGACCAAGCCCGCCTTTGTGGGCCTCTTCGTGGGGTTGGACGGACGGGTGTGGGTGCAGGTATCAGCGGAGTCGTATCCCACGATGTCGGTCGAGGAAGCTCGGGAGGAGGAGCGCCGGACCGACCGGCCCCAAATGCGCTACCGGCAACGGGTGGCGTTCGACGTGTTCGAGCCGGACGGCCGCTACCTAGGTCACGTCATGACGCCGGACGGGTTCACCACGAGCCCGGACCCGGTATTCAGCGGCGATCACGTGTGGGCCGTGACCACAGGTGAGCTGGACATGCCCACCGTGGTGCGCTACCGGATCGAACGGCCCACGACATAGAGCTCCTCAATGGAGGGCGGCAATGCGGTTTGGTCCGCTTGCTCTTGCCTCCATGCGAGCACCCTTGGCGGCCTCCATGAGGTTGTCCACCTCCGAGACAGTGTCGGGAATCGACGCCACACCCAGCGAGCAGGTCACAGTGCGTTCGCGGTCCAAATCGAAATGCCATTCGACTACTGCTTTTCGGACCCGGTCAGCCACGATAACCGCGCTGTCCAAGTCTGCGCCGGGGAGGAAGAGCGCGAACTCTTCTCCACCAGTCCGCGCCGCGACGTCGTAACCCCGAAGGTTTTTCCGGAGAAGTGACGCCACCTGTCTCAGTACCGCGTTGCCTCGGTCAATGTCCAACGTCGAGACCTGGTCTACTGCCATGCACACGAGTGAGCACCGTTTGAGGATCGACTCTCGCATTGCCTTGTCGAGCGCCGGGCGATTGGGATTTCCCGTGATCGCGTCGATCAGTCCCACCTCTCGGGCGAACCGCTCGGCCACCTGTTGGCCCATGAGTTGACCGGCCTCGTCGATCAGGGTCAAGAGATGATCCCGTGTCGAGTCGTCGATCATCTGGAGAGGCGCCAACACTACCAGTGCTCCGATGCTTCTGCCTGCGTCGCAGACCGCAAACGCTACTCCCGGGCTCTCCCGGTGGCGGCGATCGTCTCCTGGAGAACCGAGCAGATCCTCGATCCCGGACGCCTCCCGGGTCACGTTGCTGACACACGCTCGTCCCGCTGCGGAACCGGCCGCCACCGTCATTCCCAACAGCCTGCGGTCGGTTCCCACCGACGTGGCTACAATCGACGCTTCTCGAGTGGCCGGATCACGGACTGCGACCAAGGTGGGACAGCGAGTCAGCCTCATTGCCGCTTCGGCAAGGGCAACTCCGATACTCTCGACCGTGGGTGGGAGCTGGTGCGAGGATTCCGTCATGAATGCACCTCCGCCGAATGCCTGGAATGGTTAACTGCATCAACACCAGGGGATTACGAAGGCGGTCATTGACTGTTTTCCGCCCCTCTAGGATATGACTTTTAGTGGATTGCGCCAGACCCGGTGGAGAGATTTCGCTACTTCAGGCCGTTCTCCGCCTTGAACGCCGCCCAGTCCCGCTTGAGCTGCAGGAATTCTTCGACGTTCCCCATGCGCAGCAAGAAGGGATTCGTCGCCTTCTCGAGGGC
>JBDHHA010000123.1:0-14448 GCA_039589615.1 Gemmatimonadota bacterium | reverse complement strand
CCCATCGAAAACACCTGGATCGACAACTGGGCCACGTTCTAGCCGCGGCTCATCCTTCATCCAAGCCCCACACGTTGAGAACCCGCGGGCCCCTTGGGTACATTCCAACTACTTCTGTCCGAACCCAGTAGCGCGGGCGCTCCGGCCAAGTCCATCACCTTTGGTCATAACTGTGGAGTCGAATATGACGGCGCCTTCTCTTTCTGCCCCTCCGCCACTCAGCACGCTCACCGAGGACGAGATCATGTTCCGGGACGCCATCCGGGACTTCGCCCAATCCGAAGTCGGCCCCTTGGTCGACAAGATGGAGCGCGCGGCGGAATTCGACCGCAGCCTCCTTCCCAAGTTTGCGGAGCTGGGTTTGATGGGGGTGGACGTGCCCATGGAGTTGGGGGGCGCTGGGGCCTCGTTCTTCATGGCGATTCTCGCCGTGGAGGAGCTCGCCGCAGTCGACGCCTCGACGGCCGCCCTGGTGGACGTCCAGAACACGCTGGTCAACCTCCCGCTCATGGACTGGGGCAGCGACTCCATCAAAGAGCGGTTCTTGACCCGGTTGGCCGGAGGCACGGTAGGCGCCTACGCGCTCTCGGAGGCCGAGTCGGGATCCGATGCCTTCGCACTCCGCTGCCGCGCCGAGCCGGACGGCGACGATTGGATCCTGAACGGGACGAAGCTCTGGATCACCAACGGCAACGAGGCCGAGATCTACATCATCTTCGCCACCATCGATCCCTCCAAGGGCTACAAGGGCATCACCGCGTTCATCGTGGAACGGGACTTCGAGGGGTTCTCGGTCGGGAAGAAGGAGGACAAGCTGGGGATCCGGGCATCGAGCACCACCGAGCTGATCCTGGAGAACTGCCGCGTACCCGGCGAGAACGTCCTCGGCGAACCCGGCAAAGGGTACAAGGTGGCGATCGAGACGCTGAACGGCGGGCGCATCGGCATCGGCGCCCAGATGCTCGGGGTCTCGCGTGGCGCGTTGAACGCCGCGGTGAAGTACACCCACGAGCGCAAGCAATTCAACCAGGCGCTTGCCGAGTTCCAGGGAATCCAATTCCAGATCGCCCAGGCGGCGACGGAGTTGGAGGCGGCACGCCTCATGGTGTACAACGCCGCCAGGTTGCGCGACGCCAGCCAGCCATACACCAAGTTGGCCGCCATGGCCAAGCTCTTCTCCTCCCAGGTAGCCGAGCGAGCCACGAGCCTGTGCGTGGAGCTGTTCGGCGGGTATGGGTACACAAAGGAATACCCGGTGGAGAAGTACTACCGCGACGCGAAGATCGGGACGATCTACGAGGGTACCAGCAACATGCACCTGGCCACGATCGCCAAGATCCTGTTCTCGGAAGGAGAAGTCGGGAAGTAGGACCAAAGTCCCTCTGGCCGTTCTCGTATCCGGATGCGATAATCTCACGGCCACCATCCACCAGGGACTAGCATGCCACACGACGATTCCGCGGGAACGGACATAAAAGCGACGCCGTACGTACCGGCCTCGACGTCCCTACCGGAAATCACTGTCAAGGCCATTATCCTCGGCGCTCTGCTCTCCATCGCCCTCGCCGGAGCCAACGCCTACCTCGGACTCTTCGCGGGCATGACGGTGTCGGCCTCGATCCCGGCCGCTGTCCTTTCGATGGCCATACTGAAGCTGTTCCGCGGGTCGAACATTCTCGAGAACAACATCGTGCAAACCTCGGCCTCGGCGGGTGAAAGCCTGGCCGCCGGCGTGATCTTCACCATCCCGGCCATGATCATCCTCGGGGCGTGGACCGAGTTCAACTACCTCCAGACGACGCTGATCGCCGCATTGGGCGGCACCATGGGCGTGCTGTTCACGATCCCTCTGCGGCGTGCGTTGATCGTCGACACACCGTTGCAGTTCCCAGAGGGAGTGGCGACGGCGGAAGTCCTGAAGGTGGGCGACACGGGAGGGGCCGGCGTCAAGTACATCATCTGGGCCGGTCTCATCGGTGCCGCCTTCAAGTTTGGCGACACCGGCCTGAAACTCTGGGGCGGCGTGTTCGAGAAAGCCCGTTACGTAGGCGGCTCGATCGCCTACTTCGGCACCAACCTGTCGCCGGCCTTGGTGGGAGTGGGCTACATCGTGGGCCTCAACATTGCCGTGTTGATCTTCATCGGTGGGGCAATGAACTGGATAGTGGCGATCCCCATTGTCGCGTTGATGCAGGGCGTCCCCGCCGATGCCACGGACGCGGTGGACGCGGCCTTCGGGCTCTGGTCGACCCAAACACGGTACCTCGGCGTCGGCGCCATGGTGATCGGGGGGCTCTGGGCGTTGATCTCCGTCCGCAAGACCCTGGTGCGGGGCATCTCCGCCGGGCTGGACGCATACCGGCGGGCGCAGGAGGGAACCGGCGCCCCCGCTGAGCGCACCGAGCGGGATATCCCCATGCAGTGGGTGGGGATCGCGCTGGTCGCATCGGTCGTTCCGCTGGTGATGCTCTTCACGGCGTTCACCGACTCCGCCGGCGTGAGCCTGTTCATGGCCGTCGTCATGGTGGTTGCGGGATTTCTCTTTGCCGCCGTGGCAGGCTACATGGCGGGACTGGTCGGGTCGTCCAACAACCCCATCTCCGGGGTGACCATCGCGACGATTCTCACGTCGGCCCTGCTGCTCCTCGCACTGCTTGGCACCCAGAGTCTCGTGGGTCCGGGTGCGGCCATCCTGATCGGCGCGACGGTGGCGTGCGGCGCGGCGATCGCCGCGGACAACATGCAGGACCTCAAGGCCGGACGTCTCGTCGGTGCAACGCCGTACAAACAGCAGATCATGCAGTTCGTGGGCGTGATCTCCGCGGCGTTCGTCATGGCGCCGGTGCTCACGCTGCTGCTCGAGGCCTACGGCATCGGGATCCCCTCCGCAGCGCACCCCGACCCCCTCGCCGCACCCCAAGCCACACTCATGGCGGCGGTGGCCGGTGGCGTCTTCCAGGGTGGGTTGCCGTGGGGCATGGTGGGAGCGGGCATGCTCGTGGCGGTGGGCGTGATCATCCTCGACGAGATCCTCAAGGCGCGTGGGAGCAGCTTCCGCACACCGGTGCTCGCCGTGGCCGTGGGGATTTATCTGCCCTTCGAGTTGTCGGTGGCCATCTTCATCGGCGGGCTGGTCGCGTGGGCCGTCAAACGAGGTCAGCGTGCGGCGGCGGAAACGGCGCCGGCGGAACAACGGGCGGCGCTACGGGAAGCGGGGGTGACCGGCGACCGCCACGGTTTGCTCTTTGCGGCCGGCGCCATCACCGGCGAAGCGATGGTGGGGATTCTCCTCGCCATACCCATCGTGGTGGCGGGTGACGCCGACGTGTTGGCGTTCTGGGGCGACCACACCGACGTTAGTTATCCCGGCGTGATTCTACTGATTCTGGTGATGTTCATGATGTACCGCGTAGCAAGTGGACCGACACGGGACGTCATACAGGAGTGAGACCGAAGGATAGGTGCTTGCCATGAAGGTACTGACGAGGCTGCTGGCATTGGGGCTGTTCGCGCTGACAGGACAGGTCAGTGCACAACAGCCAACCCTTGCGCTGGTGGGGGGGCGGATCATCGATGGCTACGGTGGACCCCTGATCGAAAACGGCGTGATCCTGATCGTCGACGATCGCATCGTCGCAGTTGGGCCTCGATCGGACGTAGATGTCCCCGGAGGCACGTCCGTCGTCAGCACCGAAGGCATGACCATGATGCCCGGCCTGTTCGACATGCACGTGCACCTCATGATTCTGGGACACGGTGACTACGCCCGGTGGGACGAGCTCTTTGGCGACAAGTTGGCCGACGAGGTGATGCCCATCGCGGCGCGCCAACTCCTGGAGGCCGGCGTCACCTCGGCGCGCGACCTTGGTGCGCCTCTCGACGACATCCTCACCGTGAAGCGACGCATCGCCGCCGGCGAGATTCCCGGGCCACGACTCTTTGTGTCCGGCCCGTTCATTCAACGCGCTCCCTACGAACCGTGGGAGGCCGAATACCGGTGGGGTGTCAACGGACCCGACGATGCACGACAGAAGGTGCAGCAGATCATCGACGCCGGCGTGGACTTCATCAAGCTCATCGATCAAGACCAGCTCACCGCAGCAGAGGTAGCTGCCGTTGTCGAGACGGCGCACGCCAATGGAAAACCGGTCGTGGCACACGCGCACCGGCCCGACGAAATCCGGATCGGCTTGGACGCAGGTGTAGACAATTTCGAGCACACGGGCTTGGCAACCGCTCCCGGATATCCGGACGACGTGTTGCAGCGGCTCCGCGAGCGGAACGCGGCCCTCTTCTGGACGCCGACCATCTCCCCACTCTATGTGATGCAGTACAGCGGAGAGATCTTCCCCGAGCGCCTCGACGATCCAGGCTGGAAGGTGGGCATGACACCGGCGATGGCGAACGAGATTCGGGCGTCACTTCAAGACATACCGCAACTGCCGTACTACGCGCTCTTTCCCAGTCGGATCCCGCGTCTGCCGGAGAAATTCCGTCAGCTTCGCGAGACCGGGGTGCAACTGTTGATTGGCACGGATGCGGGGATTCCGTCGATGTTCCACAACGACGCGACATGGCGGGAGATGGTCAAGTGGGTGGAGCTCGGGGTCCCGCCGATGCAGGTCATTCAGGCCGCGACGCTGTGGCCGGCGCGATTCCTCCAAGTACAGGACGATCTCGGCACCCTCTCACCCGGCAGACTCGCCGACGTCATCGCAGTCCGCGGAGACCCGCTCACGAGCATGGACGCCATGCGGAACGTCGCCGTGGTGGTTCAGGGGGGAAAGCAGATTAGATAGAGCCGTCCCGGTCGGCCCTCAATGCACGGAAGCGCGCTCCAGGAGCAGTTGCAGCTCCGCCGCCGAACACGCGTCCAGTTCGCCTCGATCCGATGCATGGCCCACGTAGCGACGCGGCCTACGGTGACTGAGACACGAAAACTGCAGGATCGGCTGGTGCACCTTGCGGTTGAGATACTCCGAGGTGCGACCGTGGCTGATTTCTTCGACGCGCCACAGGGCGCCGTCAGCATCATGAAATTCGCGCACGTCTCAAGATAACGATTGCGGCAAAGGAATCATGGACGACAAATCGTTGGCCTTTCTCGAAAAACTCCTGAATACGCCGGGCCCCTCGGGCTTTGAGACGGCGGCGGCTCGCGTGTGGCGAACAGAGGCGGAAGAATTTGCGGAGGAAGTCTCCACCGACGTCAAAGGCAACTCCCAGGCCGTAATCAACCCGAGCGGGTCGCCCCGGGTGATGCTCGCCGGACACATCGACGAGATCGGCCTCATGATCGTGCACGTGGACGACGATGGCTTCCTCTTTTTTTCCACCATAGGCGGATGGGACTCCCAGGTCCTCGTCGGCCAGCGGGTGACCATCGCGGCCGCGGAGGGGCCCGTGGCCGGCGTGATCGGCAAGAAGGCCGTGCATCTCATCAAGAAGGAAGATCGAGCCAACGCCACGAAAATCACCGACCTGTGGATCGACATCGGAGCCAAATCCAAGGACGACGCCCTGGCCCGGGTGCGGATCGGGGATCCCGCTGTGTTGAATACGTCCATGGAGCGGTTTCCCAGTGGGCGCATCGCTTCCCGGAGCATCGACAACCGAATTGGCGCCTTCATCGTTCTGGAAGCGCTGCGGTTGCTCGCGAGCGATCCGCCCCGCGCCGCCGTCTACGCGGTGGCGACTGCGCAGGAGGAAATCAGCTGGACCGGCGGCGGGGCGCGCACGAGTGCCACATCGCTAGAGCCCTCGGTGGCGTTGGTGGTGGACGTCACCCACGCCACCGATCACCCGGACGTCGAGAAAAAGGAGTTTGGCGATTACAGGCTCGGCGCCGGCCCCGTGCTGTCACGCGGCTCCGCGGTAAACGAGGCGGTGTTCGATCTTCTGGTACGGATCGCCGAGGAAGAGAAGATCCCGTATGCGGTGGCTGCCGCACCCGGTTATACAGGAACCGACGCCGATTCCATCCACACCGCGCATCGCGGAATAGCGACAGGACTCGTGTCCGTGCCCAATCGCTACATGCACAGCCCTAATGAAATGGCGGATCTCGACGACCTGGACAATGGGGCGAAGCTCTTGGCCGGCTTTGCACGACGGGTGACCACGACGACGGACTTTACGCCGAGATAAGCGAAACGGGGGAGCCACCGGCCACCCCCCCAAAGGCCTCGCCCGCTATTCGTACCGCAACGCCGCCATCGGGTCCACGCTCGTGGCCCGCCGGGCGGGGACGAAGCTGGCCAACATACCCACCGCGGCAATAACCAATACAATCGTGCCGAAGACCATCGGATCCCGCGGCTCCACCTCGAACATGAGGACCCCGACGACATTCGACAGTCCGAATGCCAACGCGAGGCCAATGGCCAACCCCACCCCCATCTGCATCAGACCTTGCCGGAGCACGAGTTTGATGACCTGGCCGGCCCCGGCGCCCAGAGCCATCCGAATCCCCATCTCCTGCACCCGGCGACTCACGGAAAACGACAACACGCCGTACAACCCCACCGAGGCCATGAAGAGCGCGGCAATGCCGAAGGCGATGAACGCGGATCCAAACACACCGTAGAACCAGCTGCTCTGCCCGATGAATTCCTTCATCGAGTACACATTGTAGATCGGGAGATCGGGGTCCAGTCCTCTCACGACCTGGCGCACGTTCGACGTGAGCGCCATGGGATTCCCGCCGGCAGTCCGTACGGCGACGCTCACAAACCGAATGTTGAACTGCTTGAGCGGAACGTAGAAACCCGCAGAATCTTGGGCAGGACCAAAATCCTCCATTCGCATGTTGGGAGCGACACCGACGATGGTTGTCCACGGGTTCTGGGTCTGTGATGTCCCGATGCGGAAGCGCCGGCCCACCGGATCCTCAGCGGGAAAGAACTTCTCCGCGAACCGTTCATTCACGACGGCGACCCGTATGCTTGCCGTGTCATCCTCCACCGTGAAGTCCCGACCCCGCAACAGCGACGTCTCAAACGTCTCGAAGAAACCCGGGGTGACGATCGACACCAGAGCGTTGTGGTAATCCTGATCGGTCTCGTACGCCTGGCCCTCGATCCCGAAGTTGGAGCTGCCGCCGTTCGTTGTCGGAAGGCCCGTGGCCAGTGCCACCGCTCGCGCCCCGGGCATCGCACGCAGTCTCTCCTCCAAACCATGAAAGAACTGCACCCGGTCGGCGCGACTCGGATAGTCGGCCGCAAAGAGCCCCAACCGCGCCGTGAATATGCCCTCGATTTCGAAGCTGTAATCGTTATTGCGCAGCTTGACGATGCTCTTGGTCATCAATCCCGCTCCTACCAGGAGCGCGCAAGACAACGCCACCTCACCGACCACCAACACCTTGCTCAGTCTGCCTGCGTGGAGACCAGAGCTTCCTCGTGATTCATCCTTCAGGATCCCGTTGACATCCGCTCGGGAGATCTGGAACGCCGGCGCGGCTCCAGAAATAGTCGCCGTCAGTAGAGTGACTCCGACCACAAACGTGAGTATCGGGAGATCCACCGCGATCACCATATAGTATGGCTTCCCAGCCGTGGCCACCGCGGCTTCGAACCAGCTCGTGCCTAGATACGCGATGCCGATCCCGAGGACGGCGCCACCAGCCGCTAGCAGGAGCGCCTCGGCAAAAAAAGGAAAGACGATGCGCAGCCGGCTGGCGCCCATCGCCCCCCGAATTGCCGCTTCCCGAGTGCGCAGCGCGGCCCGAGCCAACAACAGATTCGCCACGTTTGCGCATGCGATGAGCAGCACGAAAATCGTCGCCGCCATCATGGCGCTCAGGATTGCGACCAACTCCGGGCTCGTGTCTTGGTCGACGAACGTCCTCGTCACCACACCTACGCCCTCGTTGGACTGGGGATACTCCTCCGCCAGCCGGGTGGCGATGGCCGCAAACTCCAACTCAACCTGATCGCGAAGCACACCGACGTTCAGTCTGCCGAGCACTGCGACCCGCGTGCCGCCACCTCGTTGCGTGATCTGCGTGCGGTCGTCCCGACGCGGCACCCAGAGCGACTCGTCCTGGGGAAACTCGAAGCCGTCGGGCATCACGCCGATAATCGTCGCCGCCTCGCCATTCACTTTGGTGGCCCTCCCGATCACCGCTGGGTCGCTATCGTAGCGATTCTCCCACACATCGTGACCCAAGATCACCGTCATCGGGGCGCCCGGTGCATCATCGCCCGGTTGGAACGAACGACCGAGCACCGCCTGTACCCGGAGCAGGTCGAAGATGTTGGCGGTGACAAACGCGCCGCTGTATCGCTCCGGCTCGTTTCCGTCACTCAGGTTCACCGTGCCCCGAGAGAAACTGCCCAGTCCCTCGAACGAGGTCTGTTGCTCACGCCAGTCATAAAAATCATGCTGCGACACGGGCATGACGGGTACATTGCGCGACAGATTGTTGCTGTTCAGGAGCAGGAGCCGATCGGACTCGGGCACGCCTAACCCACGGAAGAACACTCCGTAGATGATGCTGAACATGATGGTGCAGAGGCCTATGCCCATGCCGAACACGGCCACGGAGATCCCCGCAGAGGCCGGTGTTTTCATCAAGCCGCGCACCGCAAACCGAAGGTCTTGGAAGAACGAGTTCATATTTTGTCTCTGTGGAGTGCGTTCGTACGGGTGGAGTGACGGGCTGGTCGGAAACCCTTGATGACCCCGCACACGTCCGACGATAGACGCCGCGCGCTCTCGCGCCGCAGCCGTTGCCAGATCTTTGATCGTCTTGAGCCAGAACCGCGCCGGTCCGGTCCATGTCCCGGCATAGCGCGGATGCCTCCGATCGGCGGCGAAGAACGCCATGAGGTCGTCGTGGTACCGCCGCCGAAATGCCGGCGGATACGCCCACAGCAACAGGGCAAACACCCGGGTGGCGAGCCGTGATGGCGGGGGCGCCTCCGAGCAATGACGGGTCATGACCGGAAGTTGGGATCGGGAAGCACGGCCTGGTCTCTGGCGTACCGCACCATCTCGTCCCACCGGAGCAACTCGGCCTCGAGGGCGCTTCGCCCCGCGGGCTGGAGCCGGTAATAGCGCCCCCGCCTGGGATCCTGGTCCCCCGACCGCTCCGCTTCGGCGATGAAGCCCTGCCGCTCGAGACGCTGAATGGCCTGGTAGAGGGTCCCGGAACCCAGGTTCACCGCCCCACCGGTCCGCTCCTCGATGTCGAGCTTGATGCCGTACCCGTGCTGGTTCGCCCTGGTCAGGGAAAGGAGAATCTGCACCGCCACAGCGGTGAGCGCGTGGCCTTGCGATTCTGTAAGTCGTTTAGCCATATCAGGTTACCTGCGTCGGACTGTATATGTCATCTTGTGACATGTCATGATATGACATGACGGGGCAGGGGTGGGATTTGTTTCACTCCTCCGTCATTTTTCCTCCTTATCTTTCTACGCTCACATTTCGAGGACTTCTTCCCGATGCCATACACGAAAGCCCCAACGCTCTTTCTGACGCTCTTCGCCGCGCAGGCCGTGGCAGCCGCTCCGGCCATCGCCCAGAGCGCCACCGCGTCGGCCCAGCGCGTCCGGTCCCACATCGCGTTTCTGGCTGATGACGCCAGAGAGGGCCGGGGCGTGGGAACCGCGGGGCTCGACTCCGCGGCCAATTACATCGCCCGGCGCTTCGCCGAGATCGGCCTCCAGGAGGCCACCACCCACGGCTTCCTCCAGCGGTTTGCCATCTCCCCCACGGCGGTGGCGGCGGTCCACACCGGCATCGGCGGCGCCGCAGTGGCGAACGTCGTGGGGATTCTGCCGGGACGCGGTGCATTGAAAGACCAGGCCGTCGTGGTCGGCGCGCACTACGATCACCTCGGGTATGGCGGGTTCGGTAGTCTCGATGCGGACAGTGTGCACGTGGTGCACAACGGCGCCGACGACAACGCGTCGGGAACGGCGGCGCTCATCGAGGTTGCCCAATTGCTGCAGCCGCGTTCAGCGGCCAACGCCCGATCGATGGTGTTCGTGGCATTCACCGGCGAGGAGTCGGGGCTCATCGGATCCGACCACTACGTCAAGAACCCCGTCATGCCGAACGACTCGACGTTCGCCATGATCAACATGGACATGGTGGGATACCTCAACGAGAACCGTCTCACGGCGTTCGGCGCCGAGACCGCGGAGGAGTTCATCTCCCTCCTCGACTCGGTCAACGCCCCGTATGGATTCCAGATCGCCGCTTCGGGAGACGGCTATGGGAGGAGCGATCAGCAGTCGTTCTTCGTGGAGAAGATCCCGGTCCTTCACTTCTTCACGGGAACGCACGAGAACTATCACCGCACCACCGACGATGTGGAGCACATCAACGCCGAGGGAGCGGCGCGCGTGGCGTCGCTGGTGGCCGACATGACGTGGAAGCTCGCCACGCGTGAAGTCCCCTTGAGCTTCGTCGACGCCGAGCCGCCACAGATGACGACGGGAGGCGGGTACGGCGCGTACCTGGGAACGATCCCCGACATGTCGGAGTCCCCCGGGGGGGTGCGTCTCACTGGCGTGCGCGCCGGCGGTCCGGCGGAGCGGGCCGGCATTCGGGGAGGCGATATCATCATCGGGATCGGCGATCACGAGGTGGCCGACCTCTACGCCATGACCGACGTATTACGGGAACTCAAACCCGGAGACACTGTGACCATCCGCGTACGGCGTGGCGACGAAGTGTTGGAGCTCGAGGCGACGCTCGGAACACGGGGTGGGTGATCCCACGCTCCGGGCGGAGCCCGTCGCCAAGAGCCTCCACGGAGCATTTTGCCGGGGTGAGCCCCGTCGGGAGCTTCTCCAACTAGCGGCGGCCAAGATCCGCGAGGCCGGCGCGCCGTACACGTCCGTCTACATGTATATGCTCGACGACACGGGTGACACACTCGTGCTCGAGGCGTTCGACGGCCGCACCACCGACCTGACCAGAATCCCCGTCGGCGAGGGAATCTGCGGCAAGGCGGTGGCGGACAAGACGGATCTCAATGTGCCGGACGTTTGCGCCGCCCCCGAGTACCTGTCGTGTAGCATCGAGACGAAATCCGAGCTCGTGGTGTTGATCCGCCGCCACGATGAGATCCTCGGGCAGATCGACATCGACAGCGACGTTCCCGCCGGTTTCGACGAGGCCGAGATCGCCGCGGTGAGAGAGGTGGCCGACGCCCTGGCGTCTCTTCTCTAGTCCCGCGGCCTCATGAGCAATTCCAGTCGAGAGGCCGTCGAAGCGTACGTGCGCGTCAACGGTGTGGAGCTGTTCACCCGCACCGTGGGAACCGGGCCCGACGTGATCGTGCTCCACGGTGGTCCGGGAGCCCACCACGATTACCTCTTGCCACAATTCGACCAGCTCGCCGACGGCCGCCGGCTTCGGTACTACGACCAGCGGGGCGGCGGCAGATCGAAAGTGAGCCGCGATGTGGACGCGGGATGGCGCCAACACGTGGCCGATCTCGACGCCCTCGTATCGATCTGGGAGTTGGAGCCGGTCACTATCCTAGGGTACTCCTGGGGTGGACTCCTCGCCATGCTCTACGCCATCGAGCACCCGGCGCGCGTCGGACGACTGGCATTAGTGTCTCCGGCGCCGGCCACCGCACACGCCTACCACGAGTACCACCACCGGTTGGAGGAGCGCCGTCGGGCACCCGCCATCGTACAGGCGCGCGACGAGCTGCGGCGCTCCGGATTGCGGGAACGTGACCCCGCGGCGTACCGCCAGCGTGCATTCGAGCTATCGGTAGGGGCGTACTTCACGTATCCACAGCGGGCCCGGGCGTTGACGCCGTTTCGCGTCACGAGCCGCACGCAGGAAGCCGTGCGCCACAGCTTGGGCGAGTACGATCTGCGCGAAGCACTGGCGGCCCTGTCGCTTCCCGCACTCGTGATTCACGGCCGGCACGATCCAATTCCCGTCGCGTCGGCCGAGGAGACGGCGCGGCTGCTGGACGCCGACCTCCTCCTCTTCGCCCATTCGGCCCACGTACCGTACGTGGAGGAACCCCACAGCTTCGTCGCCGCCTTGAACGCGTTTCTCCCGAGGGACCCATGAGCCGCCCCCATCCATTCGACATGGTACTCTCGCATTTCGCGGACGCCACCTTTCCGGAGATTCGCGCGGAAGCACCGGAGCCGGCGATGGACGTCAGCGCCTTGGCGAAGCTGCCGTCGTTCCAACGACTCCTCGCCGAGATGGGATCGCCGGATCAGACTGAGCAGGACCCCGGTGCGGTGGGCGAGTACCTCGTCTTGCTCTTCGTGGCGTACCGGTACTGGCTGGCTGGTGCGCACACCGTCTCCGTCGACCGGCGCAAGCTCGACGCCGCCATCGAGCACGGGCCCCGGCGCGTTACCCACGTCCCGCACGACGCCTGCTACGTTGCCCTGCCGCAACACTGCTGCTGGGCCACCATCGGCGACGACCAGCCCCACGAGCCCATCGACGGGATGTTCGCCGTGATGTCGAGAGCCAAAACCGAAATCACCATCGCGGCGATCCTCGGACTGCGCCCGGGCAGGGAGGGCTTCTCGCAAGTGACGGTCACCGGTGGCGTCGATGACGTGCCGGAGGCGTCGAAGGCGATGCGCAAACCACCGTTTGCGCCCATCATGGAAGGCGGTGCTGAGGCCGGCTTCAAGTCCGTGGTGTCGGAAGGTGAGTTGCTGCTCTTGGCCCACCTCGCGCTCGAATCGGCCGCAGAGTAGCTTCAGTCCGATATTATGAGCAGCAAGAATGAGGTCGCCCGGGTACTCGAGCAGATTGCGGCATGTCTCGAGCTCAGAGGGGAAAACGCGTTCCGGGTGCGTGCGTACCAAACCGCGTCACGGACGGTGGCGGGATTCACCGACGATCTCGCCGAATCCGCCGCAAGCGGCAAACTCGCCGAACTCAAAGGCATCGGTCCCGCCACACTCCAGATCATAGTCGAGGTTCTCGCCACGGGGCGCAGCACCGTGCTCGACACCCTGCGCAAAGAAGTTCCGTCCGGGCTCGTCGACATGATGCAGATCTCCGGACTCGGCGTCGCCAAGATCCGCCAGATTCACGACAGCCTCGGTATCGACACGCTGTCCGAGCTCGAACAGGCGGCCCAAGACGGACAGCTTGCCAGCTTGCCGCGATTCGGTCCCAAGATGGCACAGAAGGTTCTCAGGAGCCTCCAGTTCCTCAAGCGGGTCGGTGAGCTGCGGCTGTTCCATCACGCCCGTGCGGAGGCGCAAACGCTGCTTCCGGCGCTGCAGGGACTCCCCGGGGTCGCGAGCGCCACCATCGTGGGCGGCATCCGGCGGCGGCGCGAGGTCATCGAGAACATGGAGTTTCTCGTCGAGTTCGACGGCCCGCTGGACGCTCTGGTGACCGAGCTGAACGGACTGACTGACATCGCCGAGCTTGCCGCCGACACCACGGGCGTCATCACGATCACATTTGACAGCGGATCCGTCGCGAACCTGCGAACCGGTCACACCGGCAAAGCGGGGTTCCACATGGTGCGCACGACAGGGAGTGCCGAACACCTGGACGCGTTGGCGCGGCGTGCGGACGAACTCGGTTTCACGTGGACCGACGTCGGCATCACCTCCCACGGCGACGCGGTCGAGTGTGCCACCGAGGAGGACTTGTACGGTGCCCTCGAGCTTCCGTGGATTCCACCGGACCTGCGTGAAGGTCAGGGAGAAATCGAGGCCGCAACCCAAGGTGCGTTGCCGCAACTCATCGAGGTAGAGGATTTGCGCGGATTTCTCCACTGCCACAGCGACTATTCCGACGGAACCAGCACCGTGCGCGACTGGGCGATCGCCGCGCGCGACGCCGGGTACGAGTACGTGGGCATCACCGACCACAGCGAGGCCGCCACCTACGCCGGCGGATTGCATCGCGACAACATCCGGAATCAACACGAGGAGATCGATCGCACCAACGCCGAAGTCGATGACGTCACCGTGCTCAAAGGGATCGAGGTCGACATCCTCCGGGACGGCAGTCTCGACTACACGCCGGAGATCCGCTCGTCTTTCGACTTTGTCATCGCATCGCTCCACAGCGGCTTCGGCCAGGATCGTGAGACCATGACCAAGCGGATTCTCCGCGCCATGGACGATCCGGAGATGGCGATCTTCGGACACCCCACCGGCCGACTGCTGCTCTCACGCGACCCGTACCCGATGGACCTCGATGTCATCTTCGCCAAGGCCGCCGCACGCGGCATCGCCATCGAGATCAACGCCGACCCCCAGCGGTTGGACCTAGACTGGCGACTGGTCCGCACCGCAGTCTCGAGGGGCGTGAAAATTTCCATTGGCGCGGATGCACACAACGTCTCGGGGATGGCCAACATGGAGCTGGGCGTCGGGATTGCCCGCAAGGGTTGGCTCTCCACAGACGACGTGCTCAACGCCCAGTCCCTCCAGCAATTCCTTCAGCACCTGGCCCAGCGCAGGGAAAATTGAC